>JBQCGO010000089.1:0-3746 GCA_051955575.1 Burkholderiaceae bacterium | reverse complement strand
CTTGCCGTCATGCACGATTTGCATCACCGCGGCGCCCGGATCGTGCGACAGTGACTCTTTCAACTCTCTCAACACTCCGGGGAAATCCGATGAACGATCCGCTCGTCTACCTGAACGGCGAACTGCTGCCGCTGTCCGAAGCGAAGATACCGGTGCTCGACCGCGGCTTCATTTTCGGCGACGGCGTCTACGAAGTGATCCCGATCTACGGCCGCAGGATGTTCCGGGCGCACGAGCACATGGCGCGGCTGGCGCGCAGCCTGAAATCGATCGGCATACCGAATCCGCATGACGAGGCCGGCTGGCTGGAGCTGATCAACCGCGTGGTCGAAGCGCATCCGTCCGACGACCAGATGGCGTACATCCAGGTCACGCGCGGCGTCGCCAGGCGCGCGCACGCGTTCCCGCAGGACGTCACGCCGACGGTGCTGGTGATGACCAATCCGATCGTGCTGCCGTCGGCCGAGGCGCGCGCCAACGGCGTGGCGTGCGTGACGATGGAAGACCGGCGCTGGCTGCGCTGCGAGATCAAGTCGGTGTCGCTGCTGGGCAACGTGCTCGCTGCGCAGCATGCGGCCGAGAACGGTGCGACCGAGACGATCCAGTTCCGCGACGGCTGGCTGACCGAGGCGTCGGCGTCGAACGTCTGGATCGTCAAGGACGGCGTACTGGCGGGGCCGCCGAAGGACAACCTGATCCTCGAAGGCATCCGCTACGGGCTGATCGAGGAACTCTGCGCGTCGCTCGGCATCCCGCTCCAGGCGCGCCGGATCGCGCGCGACGAAGTGTTCGCGGCGGACGAAGTGCTGCTGTCGTCGGCGACCAAGGAAGTGCTGCCGGTGACGTCGATCGACGGCCGCAAGGTCGGCGATGGCCGCCCGGGTCCGGTGTACCAGCGGCTGTACGCCGCTTATCAAGACGCCAAAGCGCGCTGAGCGCCGGCTGCCGGCCGTCAACGGCCGGCAACCGCCCATGGAGGAATTTCGCAATGATTCGCCCCGATGAAAGCCTGATCCAGTATCCGAGCGACTTCCCGATCAAGATCATGGGCCAGATGCAGGACGATTTCGCCGACACCATCGTCCAGGTCGTGCGGCAATTCGATCCGACCTTCGACGCGTCGCGGATGGAGATGCGGCCGTCGTCGAAGGGCGCCTACCTGTCGCTGACCGCGACGGTGCGCGCGACCAGCCGCGAGCAGCTCGACAATCTCTACCGCGCGCTGTCCTCGCACCCGATGGTCAAGGTCGTGCTGTAGCGCGTCCCGCCGTACCTCCTGCCGTGGGCGCCGGCTTCACCTTCACCTCCGGCGGCAACCCGTAATCGGCCGCGAACTGCGCCGCCTCGGCGCGCAGCCAGCCGAGCAACGCCTGCGTCGCCGGCTTTTCGAGCGCCGCAGGCGGACAAACGAAGTGGTACGCCCTCGGGCTTTCGACCGCCACGTCGAACAGCCGCACCAGCTCCCCGGTCTCGATTTCCCGCGCCACCAGAACGTGGCGCGCGATCGCGATCCCTTCCACCTTGCGCACCGTGCGCAGCAGCACCGACGAATCCTCGATCACCAGCCCGCCGCGCGGGTCCGGCAGATCCACGCCCGCGGCGCGGAACCACAGCGGCCATTCGTCCGCGTCCGAGCGCAGCAGCGCGCAGCGTTCCAGCGCCTTCGGCGTCCTGGGTAGCCGGCCGCCGTTGTAGCGCGGGCTGGCGACCGGGTAGTAACAGTCGTCGAGCAATTTTTCCGAGAACAGCCCCGGGTAATGGCCGGCGCCGAAGCGCAGCGCGACGTCGACCGGCTCGCGCGCGAAATCGACCAGCTGGTTGCTCGACTGCAGCGCCACCTCGGTATCGCCGACCATGTCGATGAACTTGCCCAGCCGCGGCCCGAGCCAGCGCGACGCGAACGACGGCAGCGCCGAGATCGTCAGCCGCTTCTGCCGCGCGCCGGCGCGGACCTGTTCGGTCGCGTCGAGCATACCGGTCAGCGCCGCGCGCAGCATCGCCGCATAGCGCGCGCCGGCCGGAGAAATCGCCAGCCGCTTGCCGTGCCGCACGAACAGCGCCGCGCCGAGCTCCTCCTCCAGCGCGCGCACTTGGTGGCTGACTGCGCCGGGCGTGACGTGAATTTCCTCTGCCGCGCGCGAAAAGCTCTCGTGCCGCGCCGCCGCCTCGAACGCGCGCAGCGCGGCCAGATTCGGGAGATGCCGGAAATCGGTCATGTCTTTGCGAATGAAATTAGCAAGGTCTGGCGAAATATATCGTTTCGTTTCCAGGCCGGCAATTCCTAGAATGTTTGTCGTAGCGGGCGAAATTTCATCCGCGACGCGCCGGCGGCGATTGCCGCGGGGAACGAGGACGGAAGCGCCATGCAAAAAATATTCGTCACACGGCAATACGGGATCGACGCCGGCCGGGTACTGTCGGTACGCGACCCGGCGGCGGTCGGACTGCGGGTGGCCGCGGGTCGTGTCTGGGTCACGGTCGCCGGATCGCCCGACGATCACTGGCTGGAGCCCGGCGACGAATTCGACCTGGGAACGACGCGGCACGTGGTCGTGGAAGCGGGCGGCTGCGCCGGCATCATCGACATCCTGTACCGCGCGCCGTGCGAAGCGGGACGACCTGCCGGCTTGCGTGAGCGGCTTGTTCGCGCGCTGCGCCGGCGGCCCACCGCAAAACCTGGCTGACGAAGCTAAGTGACAAAACCGGCGGGCGGCAAGGCGACCGCGGATTTCGCTACACTGCCGGCATGCCCACCGCTCCCCTCATCGTTTCGCGCGAACGCGAAGACTACGCGACGACGTTCGACGCGATGCGCCGCTTCACCGACGGCCGCAGCGCCGGCACCCCTGACGAGCTGTGGCTGGTCGAGCATCCGCCGGTGTTCACCCTCGGTCTCGGCGCCGATCCGTCCCATATCCTGAATCCGCACGACATCCCGGTGGTGCAGACCGACCGCGGCGGCGAAGTCACCTACCACGGTCCCGGACAGGCGGTCGTCTACCTGCTGATCGACCTGCGCCGCAACGGCCGGCTGTACGCGCGCGAGTTCGTGCACCGGATCGAGCAGGCGGCGATCGACACTCTCGCACGTTATAATCTCGACGGCGAACGCAAGCCCGGCGCACCCGGCATTTACCTCGCGGACGGCCCACAACGCGGCGCGAAGATCGCGGCGCTCGGCCTGAAGATCCGCGGCAACGGCTGCACCTACCACGGCGTGTCGCTCAATGTCGCGATGGACCTGACGCCGTTTTCCTGGATCAATCCGTGCGGCTATCCGGGTCTCGCTTCGGTCGACATGCGAAGCTGCGGCGCGAATGCCGCGATGCCCGAGGTCCGGGCCGCACTCGCCGAGGCGCTCATCGACGCGCTATCCGCTCGCTGATCGCTTGACCGCCTTCAATTTCACGATTTCCGCGGCGCCCGCGCGCCGCTGCCCAACAGGCAACCGCCCATGACCACCGACCTCAACGCCTCGCCTTCCGAATCCGAACCCGGTGCCACCGCCGCACGCAACCCTTCCGCGAAAGCCAAGGGCGCCGGCAAGACCGCGTGGATCCCGATCAAGATCGCGCCGGCCGAGAAGCTGCCGAAGCCCGACTGGATCCGCGTGAAGGCCGCGTCGCCGACCACCCGCTTCTACGAAATCAAGGACATCCTGCGCGCCAACAAGCTGGTGACGGTGTGCGAGGAAGCGTCCTGCCCGAACATCGGCGAGTGCTTCGGCAAGGGCACCGCGACCTTCA
>JBQCGO010000088.1:0-2784 GCA_051955575.1 Burkholderiaceae bacterium | reverse complement strand
GCCGCGTTGCCGCCGCCTATCACCAGTACATCGACCATCGACCCACCTCCCCGACAATGGGGTGGACTGTACTGAGCGCGGCGGACGGTCGCCAGCCCGGTTCGGACAACAGGTGTTCACGACTTGTGAAGGGTGACGCCCGGCCATTCGCCGCGTTCGACCAGTTCGCGCGCGATGCCGGACAGCACGCTGCGAGCCGCCAGCCCGGCCGGCGACAGTTCGTCGTCCGACAGGCTCACCAGCAGGTTGCGCCGGCAGACGCCGGAATCGACCACTTCGATCGCGGTCAGCGGCCTGCCGGCCAGCCGTGCCAGCGCCGCGCCGGGCTGGATGGTCGCGCCGACGCCGGCCAGCACCGCGTCCATCAGCATCGACAGGCCGTCGATCTCGGCGACGATGTTCAACTTGCGGCGGCCGTTTGCGAGCGCGGCGTCGATCAGCGCGCGCAGACCGTGCGGGCCGGTCGGCAGCAGCAGCGGCAATGGGCCGAGCTGGTCGAGCCGCAACTGGGCGGCTGACGGCAATCCCGGCAGATCCTGTCGCCCGATCACGAACAGCCTCTCCTCCAGCAGCGGGGCGACACTCCAGCGCTGGCCCGGTTCGACGCGGAACAGGATCGCCAGATCCAGCCGGCGCGCGGCGATCATCGAGGCGAGATTGCCGGACAGGCTCTCGACCAAGTGCAGCCGGATGTCCGGATAACGCTCCCGCATCGCCGTCATGAACGGCATGCCGAGCACCGCGCTGGTGGTCGGCGCCATGCCGACGCTGACGTGTCCGGACAGACGGGCCGATTGCGCCGCGCGCACCGCGTCGTCCGCATGCCGGATCGCCAGTTGCGCCTGCTGCAGGAACGCCAGCCCGGCGTCGGTCGGCACGATGCCGTTCGACGTGCGCTGCAGCAGCCGCGTGGACAACTCGCCCTCGAGGCGGCTGATCTGCTGGCTCAGCGTCGAAGTCACCACGCCAAGCTCCAGCGCGGCGCGGCCCATGCTGCCGAGCTCGATGATCTTGACGAAATAGCGCAGTTGCCGGAGTTCCATGTCGCGCGTGCGGTGCGGTGTCGGGAAAAGCCGCGACCTTACCACGCGGCAGGCACGAACCTAGAGCACGCCCGCGATCGCCGTCATCGCGCTCAGCAGCAGGCTGATCAGCAAGCCGGAGAGGATGGCGAACCCGGCGTTGCGGCCGAGACTGATCCTGTACAAGCCCTCGCCCGCGTAGCGGCTGGCGGTCAGCGACAGCACCGAGAACGGCGTCATGCAGGTCGACAGTCCCCAGCCGGCCAGCACCGCGCCGAGGTGCGCCAGCGCCGGCAGGCCGAGCACGCCGGGGGTGAAAGTGGTGGCGAGAAACACGCCGGACAGCACCGGATGGATGCCGACCACGGCGGTGCCGATCATTGCAAACAGCAGGAAGGCGAGCGACGGCAAGGCGTGGCCGCCGAGCGCGTGCGCGATGTGCGCCACCCACGCATCGGGAAAGGCGGCCGCCATGATGCTGCCGGCCGAACCGGCGGCGGCGAACAGGATCGCCTCGCTGGCGAGCGCCGGGAATTGCAGCATGCCTTGCCCGAGATCGCGCACGCCGGCCGCCACCGACGGCCGGCCCGGATGCATCAGCGTGCCGAAAGCGATCGCGACGAACGGCGCGACCAGCGCGATCGCGCCGGCGACCGGAATGTTCAATAGATGCCCGGCGGCGAGGATCAGCACCAGGAAGCCCAGCAGCACCGCCAGCAGCGGGCCGGCGGCCTCGATCCGGATGCCGGCATTCGGTTCGGCACATGTCGGTCGCGGTCCCTCCGGTCGCGGTCCGGCTGGCACGGGCATGGCGGCGCGGGCGCGGCGCCGGTCGAGCAGCGTGCCCACCCCCAGAGACACCTGGGCCAGCGCGACGCCGACCGGGAACACCTGCAACCAGTGCAGCGTCGGGTACAGCACCAGCATCAGCGCCATGTTGCCGAACACCGGGCTCCAGCAGCTGGCCGCGCTGAAGCCGCGCGAGACCGCGACCACGGTTGCACTGCGGCGTGCGGCGTCGGCCTCCTCGGGCGGCGCGGCCATCACGTACATGATGTTGGCGCCGGCCAGCCCGAGCGCGCCGCAGAACAACTGGCTGACCGCGGCGAACACCAGATAGCGGCGATTGGCCGGCTGACCGCGCAGTCCGGCGCCGACCTCGTGCACGTGCCGGCTGCGCAGCGCGCAGCGCGCCAGCAGCATCACGCTGGCGGTCAGCGACAGCAGCAGCGCGGAAACGTAGGCGCCGCGCGCGATCGCGTGCCACGGATCGCGCGCGAACGGCAGCAGCGCCACGCCGAGCGCAAACAGCACGAACGAAGTGGTCTTCAGGCGCGGATTGATCTGCCCGAAGCCGGCGACGATCAGCACGACGATGGCGAGGCAGATCAGCACCGCCAGCCACGACGGGCCGCCGAAGGCGTGCCACAGGTTCAGCACGATGAGCGCGCTCGCCGCGCCGGTAGCGATCAGTCGGGACGATACGGGGGAAACGGCAGAGGCTTCGGGCGCAAGGGACGCGGACATCGGGCGGATCGTCGGGAAGAATCGAAGTGGAGGAAGCAGAGGAAGCAGAGGAAGCAGAGGAAGCGGAGGAAGCAGAAAGGGACGCCCGAAAGCGTCACGGCCGGCGCTGCATGCGTCGGCCGTGACGGGAGGAAGGCGGGAATCCCGCCGGGTGCGGCTCAGGCGTCGTCGGCGACGGGCGTGGGGCAGTTCGGCAGCGTCTCGCCGGCCACGGTGCCGCGCACGTCATACGAGG
>JBQCGO010000087.1:0-3391 GCA_051955575.1 Burkholderiaceae bacterium | reverse complement strand
AAATGCGGCGGCCTCGACATCCTGATCAACAACGCCGGCACCGACGTCACCTGCCCGATCGAGGAACTGTCGTTCGAGGACTGGGACCGGGTGATGAAGACTAACCTCTACGGCCCGTTCCTGCTGTCGAAGTACGCGTCGGTCCACATGCGCGAGCGCGGCCGCGGCCACATCGTCAACATCGCCTCGACCGCGGCGAAGCGCGCCTGGCCGAACGCCGGCGCCTACCACGCCAGCAAGTGGGGCCTGCTCGGCCTGTCGAACTCGCTGCACGCCGAACTGCGCCCGCACAACATCAAGGTCACCGCGGTGCTGGCCGGCGGCATGCGCACGCCGTTCCTGCTCGACCGCTTCCCCGACATCGACGTCTCCACGCTGCAGGACCCGGCCAACGTCGCGATGGCGGTGAAGTCGGTGCTGCTGCTGCCGGAAGAAACCGTGATCCCGGAAGTGATGGTGCTGCCGATGCGGGAGACTTCATGGCCCTGACCCGCCAGGCGGTCTTTCTCGACAAGGACGGCACGCTGATCCACGACGTGCCGTACAACGTCGATCCGGCGCGCGTCGCGCTGACCGAGTGCGCCGGCGAGGCGCTGCGGATGCTGCGCGATGCGGGCTATCTGCTGATCGTGGCGACCAACCAGCCGGGCATCGCGCAAGGCCGGTTCGACGCGGCCGCGCTCGACGCGGTCGCGCAGCGCATCGACGCGCTGCTCGCGCCGCACGGCGTCGCGATCGACGCCTTCCTGCACTGCCCGCACGACGCCAACGACGGCTGCGCCTGCCGCAAGCCGCAGCCCGGCATGCTGCTCGACGCCGCCGCGGAACACGGCATCGACCTGTCGCGCTCGTGGATGGTCGGCGACATTCTCAACGACGTCGAGGCCGGCAGCCGCGCCGGCTGCCGCACGGTCTTGATCAACAACGGCAACGAGACCGAGTGGAAGCTCGCGCCGCACCGCGCGCCGGACCTGATCTCGTCCAACCTGTTCCACGCCGCGCAGCGTATCTGCGCGTTCGACCGCACGCTGGAAGCGCGGCACGACGGCGCCCTCGCGCAACATGCTGCGGCGGCGCAGGCGGTACAGGAAGCGGTGAGGCTGGAATGAGCGCGGCGTGGCAGCAGGCGCGCAACCTGCTGTGCATCCGCCTCGACTATCTCGGCGACGTGCTGATGACGACGCCGGCGCTGCGGGCGCTGAAGGAGTCCGTTCCCGGCCGGCGCATCACGCTGATGACCTCGGCAGGCGGCGCGGCCGTCGCGCCCTACCTGCCGGAAGTGGACGATGTCATCGTCTATGACGCGCCCTGGCTGAAGAACGGCGCGCCGCACGATGCCGCGGACGATCTCGCCATGGTGCATTGCCTGCGCGAGCGCGGCTTCGACGGCGTCGTGATCTTCACCGTCTACAGCCAGAACCCGCTGCCGTCCGCCCTGCTCTGCTATCTCGCCGGCATGCCGCTTGCGCTCGCGCACTGCCGCGAGAACCCGTACCGGCTGCTGTCCGACTGGGTGCGCGAGACCGAACCCGAGCAGACCATCCGGCACGAAGTCCGGCGCCAGCTCGACCTGGTCGCCGCGATCGGCTGCACCACGGCCAACGAACGCCTGTCGTTCGCGGTACCCGACGCCGACCGCGAATGGGCGCACGACTGGCTACGCCGCCATGCCGGCGACGGCCCGGCGATCGTGCTGCATCCCGGCGCGTCGGCCGCGTCGCGCCGCTACCCGGCCGAACACTGGATCGAGGTCGCGCGCGGCCTGCGCGCGGCGCTGCCCGATTGCACGCTGGTGTTCACCGGCAGCGCGGGCGAGTCGATGCTGATCGACGGCATCCGCGACGCGGCCGGCGTGCCGTCGCTGTCGCTCGCCGGCGGGCTGGATCTCGGCCGGCTCGCGGCCATCGTCGCCGAGTCGCCGCTGCTGGTATCGAACAACACCGGCCCGGCCCATCTCGCCGCCGCGGTCGGCACGCCGGTGGTCAACCTCTACGCGCTGACCAATCCGCAGCACGCGCCGTGGCAGGTGCCTAGCCGCGTGCTGTATCGCGACGTGCCGTGCCGCTTTTGCTACAAGAGTGTGTGTCCGCAGGGGCATCTGGCCTGCCTGTCGCAGGTGGCGCCGCAAGAGGTAGTCGACGCGGCCTTGGCGCTGCTCGATGGGGCATCCATGAGCGACGATGCGTCGCCGCTGGCGCTGATGCGACGGAATGGAGGAAGCCTTGCATCAGGCCTGCCGACTTCGCTCTGCATCACCGGCAGTGATCGTTCTCGCAGCGGTACCGGCAAACCGACAGCCGGTTGCTGATTTTTCTTCCGCTGTGTTTCGAGTGAACGATCGGCGCATTCCTGCCGCTCGTCGCCGGCCGTTGTCGCAAGAGCTTGCATGCTTGTAGCACATGGGATACAGTGCTTTGCATGTACACCTTGATCCGCTCCAATACTTTCAGAGACTGGTTCGGCGGTCTGCGCGATCCCCTCGCCAAGGCGCGCATCACCTTCCGGTTGGTGCAAGCGGAGCAAGGTAATTTTGGCGACTCGGAACCTGTCGGCGAGGGTGTTTCGGAAATGCGCATCCATGTCGGCGCCGGATATCGCGTGTACTACAAGAAGACAGGCAGCACCGTCGTGTTTCTGCTCTGCGGAGGCATCAAGTCTTCCCAGGAAAAGGACATCAGGCGCGCCAGGAACATGGCGCGCGAACTCAAGGAATAGACCCGCCATGAATACAATCCATAACGAAGACGAAGCAACGGCTCCCGAAACCTACGCGCCGCTCGATCTGGCAGAGCATCTCGGTTCCGACCAGGAAATCGCCGCGTTTCTGGAAATCTTGCTGGCCGAAGGCAGTCCGAATGAAATCGCCGCAGGCTTGGGTCATGTCGCGCGCGCCAGAGGCATGACGCAAGTGGCGCGGGATGCCGGACTGTCGCGCGAAAGCCTGTACAAGGCTCTGTCCGAAAACGGCAATCCGGAATTCGCGACGATCCTGAAAGTGGTGCGCGCGCTGGGCTTGAAACTGGTGCCGGTCCCCGCGTAAGGAATTACTGCGGCGCGGCGCTCCCCGGAAAGAGAGACGCCGCGCCGCATCGTCGTTGAATCAATCCCCGATCGCCTGCACCCGCTTCTTCGGCCGCATCCACTTGACCGTCTCGGCCGCCTTCTTCCCGGCCAGGAACGCGTGGTCGGAGTTGTAGTACTCCCACTCGCTGTAGCGGCCCGACAGCACGATGCCGTGCTCGGCCATCCACGCCTTCACCGTCTCGACGTTCTGCGCGCGCGCATGGTCGTAGACCACGTATGCGTACGGCATGTCGACCAGGTTTGCGGTGATCAGCTTGTCTTCCGGCGTCATCAACCCGACCTCGATCAGGTCGCGCACGCAGCGGTC
>JBQCGO010000086.1:0-5256 GCA_051955575.1 Burkholderiaceae bacterium | reverse complement strand
CGCATCGGCCTGATGCTGGACATGACGCTGCGCGACATCGAGCGCATCCTGTATTTCGAAGCCTACGTGGTGATCGATCCGGGCCTGACCCCGCTAGAGCGCGGCCAGATGCTGACGGAAGACCAGTACTTGACCGCAGTCGAGGAACACGGCGACGAATTCGACGCGCGGATGGGCGCCGAAGCCGTCTATGAACTGTTGAAGTCTCTCGACCTCAACGGCGAGATGGTGCGCCTCAAGGAAGAAATCGCCGCCACCAATTCCGAGACCAAGCTGAAGCGCCTCACCAAGCGCATCAAGCTGGTCGAGGCGTTCCTGGAATCGGGCAACCGTCCGGAATGGATGGTGATGACAGTGCTGCCGGTGCTGCCGCCGGACCTGCGTCCGCTGGTGCCGCTGGAAGGCGGCCGCTTCGCCACGTCCGATCTCAACGATCTCTATCGCCGCGTCATCAACCGCAACAACCGCCTGAAGCGGCTGCTGGAACTCAATGCGCCCGACATCATCGTGCGCAACGAGAAGCGGATGCTGCAGGAATCGGTGGACGCGCTGATGGACAACGGCCGCCGTGGCCGCGCCATCACCGGCACCAACAAGCGCGCGCTGAAGTCGCTGGCCGACATGATCAAGGGCAAGCAGGGCCGGTTCCGCCAGAACCTGCTCGGCAAGCGCGTCGACTACTCCGGCCGTTCGGTGATCACCGTCGGCCCGACGCTGAAGCTGCACCAGTGCGGCCTGCCGAAGAAGATGGCACTGGAACTCTTCAAGCCCTTCATCTTCTCCAAGCTGCAGTTGCGCGGCATCGCGCCGACCATCAAGGCGGCCAAGAAGTCGGTGGAGCGCGAAGAGCCGGTGGTGTGGGACATCCTCGAAGAGGTGATCCGCGAACATCCGGTGCTGCTCAACCGCGCGCCGACCCTGCATCGCCTCGGCATCCAGGCGTTCGAGCCGAAGCTGATCGAGGGCAAGGCCATCCAGTTGCATCCGCTGGTCTGCACCGCGTTCAACGCCGACTTCGACGGCGACCAGATGGCCGTGCACGTGCCGCTGTCGCTGGAAGCGCAGCTGGAAGCGCGCGCGCTGATGATGTCCACCAACAACATCCTGTCGCCGGCGAACGGTGATCCCATCATCGTGCCGACCCAGGACGTGGTGCTGGGCCTGTATTACATGACCCGCGAACTGGCCGGCGCCAAGGGCGAGGGCATGGCGTTCGCCGACGTGGCCGAAGTGCGCCGCGCGTACGACACCAAGTCGGTCGAACTGCACGCCAAGGTCAAGGTGCGCATCCGCGAAGTGGAAGTCGCGGCGGACGGTTCGCGCAAGGAAAAGACCACGCTCACCGATACCACGGTGGGCCGTGCGCTGCTGGCAGAAATCCTGCCGGAAGGCCTGGCTTTCAGCCGCATGAACACCGAGCTGACCAAGAAGGCGATCTCGAAGCTGATCAACGCGTGCTACCGCGAGCTGGGCCTCAAGGACACCGTGGTGTTCGCCGACCAGTTGATGTACACGGGCTACCGCTTCGCCACGATTTCCGGCATCTCGATCGGCATCGACGACATGAAGATCCCGGACGAGAAGAAGGCGATCCTGGAAGAGGCCGAAAAGGAAGTGGTCGAGATCCAGGAACAGTTCCAGTCGGGCCTGGTTACCGCAGGCGAACGCTACAACAAGGTGGTCGACATCTGGTCGCGCACCAACGAGCAGATCGCCAACGCGATGATGAAGGGCATCGGCTTTGACAAGGTCAAGGGTGCCGACGGCAAGATCCACGACCAGAAGTCGATGAACTCGATCTACATTATGGCCGACTCCGGCGCGCGTGGTTCCGCGGCGCAGATCCGCCAGCTCGCCGGCATGCGCGGCCTGATGGCCAAGCCCGACGGCTCGATCATCGAAACGCCGATCAAGGCGAACTTCCGCGAAGGCCTGGACGTGCTGCAGTACTTCATCTCCACCCACGGCGCGCGCAAGGGCCTGGCCGATACCGCGCTGAAGACCGCCAACTCGGGTTACCTGACCCGCCGCCTGGTGGACGTGGCGCAGGACGTGGTGGTGACCGAGCACGATTGCGGCACCTTCGAAGGCCTGACCATGACTTCGATCGTCGAAGGCGGCGACGTGGTCGAACCGCTGCGTGATCGCGTACTGGGCCGTGTCACGGTCGAGGACGTGTATGCGCCGGGCGACGACGACAAGCCGATCGTGGAGCGCAACACGCTGCTCAACGAAACGCTGGTCGAGAAACTCGACAAGGCCGGCGTGCAGAGCGTCAAGGTGCGCTCGCCCATCACCTGCGAATCCGAGTTCGGCGTGTGCGCGCTGTGCTACGGACGCGACCTGGCGCGCGGGCACATCGTCAACATCGGCGAGGCGGTCGGCGTGATCGCCGCGCAGTCGATCGGCGAGCCCGGCACCCAGCTCACCATGCGCACCTTCCACATCGGCGGCGCGGCTTCGCGCGCGGCCGCGGTGGACAACGTCACCATCAAGACCACCGGCACGCTGAAGTTCAACAACCTGAAGACGGTGAAGCACGCCCAGGGTCACCTGGTTGCGGTGTCGCGTTCCGGCGATGTCAGTCTGATCGACGTCAAGGGCCGCGAGCGCGAGCGCTACAAGGTCCCCTATGGCGCGACCCTCACGGCCAGGGACGGTGCCGAAGTGAAGGCCGGCCAGACGGTCGCGACCTGGGATCCGCATACCCATCCGATCGTCACCGAGGTGGCGGGCCGGGTGCGCTACATCGACTTCGTCGATGGCGTGACCGTGCAGTCGTCGATCGACGAGTTGACCGGCCTGGAAAGCGTGGTGGTCACCGATCCGAAGCGGCGCGGCAGCAACGCCAAGGATCTCCGTCCGGCGGTGCGCCTGGAGGACAAGAAGGGCCAGGACCTGAAACTTCCCGGCACCGACATCCCGGCGCAGTCGTACCTGCCGGCCGGCGCGATCGTGTCGATCCAGGACGGCGCCGAAGTGGGCGTCGGCGACGTGATCGCGCGCATCCCGCAGGAATCGTCCAAGACCCGCGACATCACCGGCGGCCTGCCACGCGTCGCGGACCTGTTCGAGGCCCGCAAGCCCAAGGAACCGGCGATCCTCGCCGAGGTCTCGGGCGTGGTCAGCTTCGGCAAGGACACCAAGGGCAAGCAGCGCCTGATCATCAAGGATGCCGAGGGCAACGAGCACGAGGACCTGATCCCGAAGTGGCGCCACATCGTGGTGTTCGAGGGCGAGCACGTCGAGAAGGGCGAGACCGTGGTGGACGGCGAGTCCGATCCGCGCGACATCCTGCGCCTGCTTGGCGTCGAGCGGCTGGCCGCCTATCTCGTCAAGGAAATCCAGGACGTGTACCGGTTGCAAGGCGTCAAGATCAACGACAAGCACATCGAAGCGATCATCCGCCAGATGCTGCGCAAGGCCGAGATCACCGAGCCCGGCGACACCACGTACCTGCGTGGCGAGCAGGTGGACCGGAACCAGTTCATCGAGGCCAATCGCAAGGCCGAGGCCCGCAACGAACGTCCGGCCGAGGCGGTCCCGGTGCTGCTGGGCATCACCAAGGCGTCGCTCGCGACCGAGTCGTTCATCTCGGCGGCGTCGTTCCAGGAGACCACGCGGGTGCTGACCGATGCCGCGGTACGTGGCAAGCGCGACGACTTGCGCGGTTTGAAGGAAAACGTTATAGTTGGCCGCTTGATTCCGGCCGGTACGGGTCTTGCCTACCATGCGCAGCGCAAGACGTCGGTGGGGCTGACCGACGCGGAAATGGAAACCCTCGCCAACGTGTCCACCGTCTTCGAAGAAGCGGGCGAGATGCACGGCGAAACGCCACAACCGGCAGCTTGATGATGAACACGCCGCGCGCCTCGTGCGCGCGGCCACCATCGAAATGAGGCGCAACGGACGCGCTTCGTGTTCGAGAGCAGGATGCCACGACGGCGCGAACGCTTGTCCGGGTTCGTGATTCCGTGCTAAAATTCCGCTTCTGGGCAGACCGGGTTTCCGGTCTGCCCTTGGTTTTTCGCAGCACCCCTGCTTTTCGCGGGACATTTCTCGCGGGACGTTTCTTCAGGATATTTCTCCAGGACATCCGGAATGGCAACTGTCAACCAGTTGGTGCGCCGACCGCGCAGCCCGAAAACCTACAAGAGCGCGTCGCCCGCGCTGCAGAACTGCCCGCAACGTCGCGGCGTGTGCACGCGCGTGTACACCACCACGCCGAAGAAGCCGAACTCGGCGATGCGGAAAGTGGCCAAGGTGCGTCTGACCAACGGCTACGAGGTGATCAGCTACATCGGCGGCGAAGGCCACAATCTGCAGGAGCACTCGGTGGTGCTGATCCGCGGCGGCCGCGTCAAGGACCTGCCGGGCGTGCGCTACCACACCGTGCGTGGCTCGCTGGATTGCGCCGGCATCGCCAAGCGCCGCAAGTCGCGTTCCAAGTACGGCGCCAAGCGTCCCAAAGGGTGAAATCGCGCGTCAAGCGCGATTGCAGGCGCGGCATGGCTGTTGCGCCGGTGTTCATCTCCATGGACGGTTGCTTGCCTGAAGACGTAAATAACGATCCGGCAACTGAACGAAGAACCAGGTAAACCAAACAATGTCTCGTAAAGGTTCCCATCCCGCCCGCGTCACCTTGCCGGATCCCAAGCACGGCAGCGAACTGATCGCGCGCTTCATCAACATGGTGATGCAGAGCGGCAAGAAGTCGGTCGCCGAGGGCATCGTCTACGGCGCGCTGGAGCATCTGGGCCAGAAGAACCCGGAACCGGTCGCGCTGGTCGAGAAGGCGCTGAACAACGTCGCGCCCGCGGTGGAAGTGAAGTCGCGGCGCGTCGGCGGCGCCACCTACCAGGTGCCGGTCGAAGTGCGCGCTTCGCGCCGCACCGCGCTGGCGATGCGCTGGACCATCGAGGCGGCGCGCAAGCGCGGCGAGAACTCGATGCCGCGCAAGCTGGCCGCCGAACTGCTGGACGCCTCGGAAAACCGCGGCGGCGCGGTGAAGAAGCGTGAGGAAACCCACCGCATGGCGGAAGCCAACAAGGCCTTCTCGCACTATCGCTGGTAATTGAAGTTGCACGCATCCGTAACGGGTGCGCTGCAGAAGTCCGTTCTTTGAATTCTTGAGTCGATCATGGCACGCACCACACCCATCGAGCGCTACCGGAACTTCGGCATCATGGCCCACATCGATGCCGGCAAGACCACGACCACCGAGCGCATCCTCTTCTACACCGGCGTCAATCACAA
>JBQCGO010000085.1:0-14043 GCA_051955575.1 Burkholderiaceae bacterium | reverse complement strand
GTCCTCGAAGACGCCGGCTACTACTGCGTCGACAACCTGCCGCCGACCCTGCTGCGCGACCTCGTCGCGACGCGTCAGGCGGACGGCGAACACATGCTCGGCGTGGCGATCGACGCGCGCAGCGCGGCCTCGCTGGCGGCGCTGCCGTCGGACATCCGCCAGCTCCAGCAGGAAGGGCACGACGTCAAGACGCTGTTCTTCACCGCCAAGACCGAATCGCTGATCGCCCGCTTTTCCGAGACCCGCCGCAGCCATCCGCTGTCGCACCGCCTGCTGCCGGGCGCCAACCCGAGCGATCGCCTGACGCTGGCCGAGTGCATCCTGATGGAGCGCGAAATGATGGCCGACATCGAAGGCGTCGGCCTGGTGATCGACACCTCGGGGCTGTCCGCCAACAAGCTGCGCGCCTGGGTCAAGGACCTGATCGACAGCCGGCAGGCGCCGCTGACGCTGCTGTTCGAATCGTTCGCCTTCAAGTTCGGCGTGCCGCTCGACGCCGACATGGTGTTCGACGTGCGGATGCTGACCAATCCGCATTACGACCGCGACCTGCGGCCGCTGACCGGCCGCGACGCGCCGGTGATCGCCTTCCTCGACACGCTGCCGGAAGCCAACGAGCTGTTCGAGGACATCCGCGGCTTCGTCGGGAAGTGGCTGCCCGCATTCCGCCGCGACAACCGCAGCTATCTGACGGTGGCGATCGGCTGCACCGGCGGCCAGCACCGCTCGGTCTACATGGTCGAACGGCTGGCTTCCTGTTTCCGTCCGACCGAACGAGTCATCACGCGGCACCGCGAACTCGGCTGACGCTGCCCGCACACTCCTTCCACGATTCCGCCATGGCCGACCCGGACGACTGGCTGCCGCTGTTCCCGCTCAATACCGTGCTGTTCCCGCAAGGCGTGCTGCCGCTGCGCGTGTTCGAGGCGCGCTACATCGACATGGTGCGCGACTGCATGAAGCGCGGCGCGCCGTTCGGCGTCGCCCTGATCCGCTCCGGCAAGGAAGTGGGCGAGGCCGCGGTGCCGGAAGACGTCGGCTGCCTCGCCCATATCGTGCAATGGGACATGCAGGAACTCGGCGTGCTGCTGTTGCAGACCGAGGGCGGCGCGCGCTTTCGCATCCGCGGCTTGCGCACGCTGACCGACCAGCGGGTCGAGGCGGCAGTCGACATCCTGCCCGAGTCGCCGCCGGCAGCAGTCAACGACGCGCATATGCGCTGCGCGACGGCGCTGAAGTCGGTGATCGAGGATATCGACGCCAAGGGCAGCGCCGACGCGGGCGACGATTTCGTCAGTCCGTTCGCGAAGCCGGCGCGGCTGGACGACGCGGGCTGGGTGGCGAACCGCTGGTGCGAGATCCTGCCGATTCCGATGAAGGCACGACAAAAGCTGCTCGAACTGGACGACGCGCAGACGCGGCTGACCATCGTCGACCGCTACCTGCGCCAGCACGACATCCTCTAGGACGTATCAGCACCGACTCAGTCGCGCGCCGCATCGGCGAACAGGTCGCCCGGCGCAAACAGGCCGGTCAGCAGTTTCTTCACTGGCGCCGGCAGCGGCGCCGCCTCCAGCGCATCGACGCGCTGCCAGACCAGGTCGCCGCCGGCGACGTGCGGACGGCGTTCAGTCAATCGCACCAGCCACGGGTCGACATGCAGCCGGACATGGGTGAAACCGTGCGAGAACGGCATCAGCGGCTCGATCGACGCGATCTCGCCGAATGGCGCGCACAGGCGCATCGCCGCTTCCGTGACGGGTGCGACCGGCGCGCCGGAAGGCATATCGGGGAATACCCCAGGCAGTACCTCGGGCAACGACAGCAAGCCGCCCCAGATGCCGCTGCCCGGCCGCCGCTGCAGCAGCACTTCGCCGTCGCCGGCCACCACCAGCATCGCGACGGTCTTCTCGGGCACCGTCTTCTTCGGTTTGCGCACCGGCAGTTGCGCGGTGCGCCCGGTTGCCAGCGCGATGCAGCGCGACGCCAGCGGACAGCGCGTGCAGGCCGGCCGGCCGCGGGTGCAGACGGTGGCGCCGAGATCCATCAAGCCTTGCGTATAGGCTTCGATGCCGCCTTCCTTCGGCAGCAGCGCCTCGGCGCGCCGCCACAACGCGCCCTCGATCCGACGCTCGCCCGGATAGCCGCCGATGCCGAACACCCGCGCGAACACCCGCTTGACGTTGCCGTCCAGAATGGCCGCGCGCGTGCCGCCGGAAAACGCGGCGATCGCCGCCGCCGTCGAGCGGCCGATGCCCGGCAGTTCGGTCAGCAGCGCCGGATCGGACGGGAATTCGCCGCCGTATTCCGCCACGATCCGCTGCGCGCAGCGGTGCAGGTTGCGCGCGCGCGAGTAGTAGCCGAGACCGCTCCAGTGCGCCATCACGTCTTCTGCCGGCGCGGCGGCGAGCGCGCGCACGTCGGGGAAGCGTTCGAGGAAACGGCGGTAGTACGGTATCACCGCAGCCACCTGGGTTTGCTGCAGCATGATCTCCGACAGCCAGACGCGATAGGCGTCGCGCGTGTTCTGCCACGGCAGCGCATGGCGGCCGTGGTCTTGCTGCCAGCGGATCACCGCATCCGAAAAGGACGGATCTTCGAGCCCGGCTTCGTCGCCGGGAACCGCGCGCGCAAGTCGTTTCATCAGGCGACGAGCGGGGCGGACGGAGTGGGCGCGGCGGACGAAACGGCGGGAGCAGGAACGAGGGCAGAAACGGGAACGGTCGGCGAAGCTTCGGCAGGCAATGCCGCATCGAGCAGCGCCGATTCCAGCGCGGCGAGCTGTTGCGCCTGCCGCGCGAGGTCGGCCTGCATCGCTTCGAGCGCCGCGACCTTTTCTTCCAGCGTCTCGGTCGCGAGACCGATGCGTTCGATCGACTGCGTGCGCTGCCGGAGCTGCTTCTTGTGCTCGCGGATCTGCGCCTCCAGCGGCGCCATCACGACTTTCAGCCACGCCTCGACGTCGCGGTTGGCATGCAGAAAGCACTGCTTGACGCGCGAGGCGACCGACTCGAAAAACTTCTCCATCAGCACCACCTGCCGCGTCGTCATCAGCGCCGCCGGACCGAACTGCTTCTGGGTGACCGACTCGATCAGTGCGATCTCCTGCCGGTACTTGTCGAGCGAGAACGGCATCGGCGTGGCGAGCGCGAGACCGTGCTCGTTGGAGAACTTGCGGTACATCACGCTCATCATCTCGGCGATCTCGTCGGTCTTGCCGGCCGACAGCGCGAGATTGGCCTGCAGCCGCGCGAAGAAGTCGCGCACCGCCTCGCGGAAGCCGACCGAGAAGCGGCTGCGCCGCATCTCTTCGCGCGCGCGGGCGACGTCGCCCTTGAGCACTTCCATGCCGAGACTGGTGAAGACCTCGGCGGAGAGGCGCGCGAACACCGCGCGCGTGCCCTGCAGCTTCACCAGGCTGCCGTCGAATTCGCGCCGCTCGACCGCGATCCGCTTCATCATGTGGTCGATGATGCCGCGGTTCTTGCCGCGCAGGCTTTTCAGTTCGATCAGTTGCTCGGTCACGTTGCGGCTGCGCGTCGACAGCAGCGCACGATGGTTCGCAGCGAGATCGCGAACATCGGCGTCGAAGCGGCTGCGCGCGAGCTCCCGCCGGGCGTCGATCAGCGCGCCCGACAAGGCCCGCTCCAGTTCCGGCAGGCGGCTTTTCGCCAGCAGCGCCGCATCGTCGCGAACCTTCGCCAGCAGGCCCTTCTGCGCCGATACCGGAAACACCTGCGACGGCGTCAGCGCGAGCGTGCGCGCCACGTCGTCGACCTGGGCGGCGATCTGCGACTCGACCTCGGCTTCGCCGCGCAGGTCGTCCCACATGCCGTCGATCTTGTTCAGCACCGCCATGCGGCCGGGGCCGCCGCCGATGTGTTCGCGCCAGACCTCGATGTCGCTCTTCGTCACGCCGGTGTCGGCGGCGAGGATGTAGAGCACCGCCTGCGCGTTCGGGATCAGGTTCAGCGTCAGTTCCGGTTCGGTGCCGATCGCGTTCAGGCCCGGCGTGTCGATGATCACCAGCCCTCGCTTCAGAAGCGGATGCGGGAAGTTGACGATCGCGTGGCGCCAGCGCGAGATCTCGATCGTGCCGTCGGTGTCGATCAGCCGCGCGGCGTCGGGGTCGGCGTCGTCGACCAGGCCGTAGCGGCGCGCCTCCTCGACCGGCACGCGCTTGGTCAGGCTGACCTGCTTGAACGCTTCGAGCATGCCGTCGCCGCCATCGACGTCCAGCGGCAGCACGGTCCAGACCTGGCTCTTCGCCTTGAAGTCGCTGGTCGAATCGGGTTCGGCACGGGTCTCGATCGGCAGCAGGCGGATCGACGGCGGAAAGGTTTCGTCGTACAGCAGTTCGGTCGGGCACATCGTGGTGCGCCCGGCGGCCGACGGCAGGATGCGCTGACCGTAGTCGGCGAAGAAGATCGCGTTGATCAGCTCCGATTTGCCGCGCGAGAATTCGGCGACGAAGGCGACCGTCAGCCGGTCGTCGGCCAGCCGCGCGAGCAGGCGCTCGATGCGCTGCTCGCCGGCGGCGTCGGACAACTCCGCCCGCGCCAGCCAGTCGCGATAGCGCCCGAGCGCGCGCGCCGCCTCGCCGCGCCAGCGGTCGTACCGCTCGAATTCCTGAACCAGATCACCCACATTTTCCCCGCTGTCCGCGATGTTCCCGATGCCTGCGCGACAGTAGCACCCGCCCTCACTTTTGACAATTTGGACAAAAGAAGGTCGAGCGCTGTCCCTGGCGGATCTGCCGCACCGGGCCGTTGCAGACGCGACACGGTTCGCCGGCGCGGTCGTAGACGTAGTAGGTCTGCTGGAAATAGCCGCTCTGGCCGTCGGCGCCGAGGAAGTCGCGCAGCGTGCTGCCGCCGCGCTCGATTGCCTCGCCGAGCGTGGCGCGGATCTCGGACGCCAGCCGCTCGTAGCGCGCCGGGCCGATCCGGCCGGCCGGCGTCTTCGGGTGGATGCGTGCGCGGAACAGGCTCTCGGACGCGTAGATGTTGCCGACGCCGACCACGATGTCGCCGGCCAGCAGCACCTGCTTGATCGGCGCCCTGCGCCCGCGCGTCTGCGCGTGCAGGTGCGCGGCAGAGAAGCGCTCGCCGAACGGTTCGACGCCGAGATGCCGCAGCAGCGGATGCGTCTCGACCTCGCCGTCGGCGGCATCATGCCAGAGCACCGCGCCGAAGCGGCGCGGATCGGTGAGGCGCAGCAGTTGCGGCCCGAACAGCAGGTCGACATAGTCATGCTTGCCGGCAGGCGTCCCGGCCGGCAGCACCCGCAGGTGGCCGGACATGCCGAGATGGACGATCAGTGTGCCGTGCTCGAAATGCAGCAGCAGGTACTTGCCGCGGCGGCCGGTGGCGCGCACCGTGCGGCCGGCCAGCAGCGTGTCCAGTTCCGCGGGAAACGGCCAGCGCAGCCGTTCGTGGCGCAGCACCACGCCGGTGACGGCACGGCCTTCGACGTGCGGCGCGACGCCGCGGCGGGTGACTTCGACTTCGGGCAGTTCGGGCATGAGGATCGGCGGGAAATGTCCGGGCGCGAGCAGGATTGCATACCCATGCAAGGCGACACGCCGGCCTACCCGAGATGATGCCGGCCCCGGCGAAAACAAGCGCGCCGCCCCCTTCGCAACGGCGGAGACGCCTTGTCGTACAATCAAAATCCGCTCCATTCCGCCGGAATCCGCCTTGAAACACTTTCTCGTCGCCGTCTCGCTTCCCGTCCTGCTGGCTGCCTGCGCAAGTCCGGGCGAACGGCAGGCGGCTCCCGAACAGGCTGCTGCGCCCAAGCCCGCGCCGGCGGTTTCCAAGCCCGCTTCGCGTCCGGCCCGCTCCGCTTCCGGGAACGCGCCGGCGGTGACGAAAACGGTCCGCGCGCCGGAAGAGAAGCTGCCGAAAGTCGAACTGAGCGACAAGCTTTTGGTCGACATCCTCGCCGCCGAGATCGCGGCCAAGCGCGGGGACTGGCAGACCTCGTACGCCCGCTTCATGTCGGCCGCCCGGCTGACCGGCGATCCGCGCCTGGCGCACCGGGCGGTCGAAGTCGCGCTCGGCGCCCGGCGCACCGACGAAGCGCTCGCCGCGGTGCGCCTGTGGCGCTCGCTGGCGCCGGCATCCGAGGAAGCCGCGCAGTACCTGCTCGGCTTCGCGATCCTGTCGAACAATTTCGCCGAGGCGCGGCCGATCCTGGAACAGCGGCTGGCGGATGCGCCGGTGCCGACGCGCGGCGCGGTCATGCTGCAGGTCCAGCGCCTGCTGTCGCGCGCGCCCGACAAGGCCGGCGCCTTCATGCTGCTGCAAACCCTGCTGACGCCGTACTCCTCGATCTCGGAATCGCACGTCGCGCTGGCGCTCGGCGCGTTCAACGCCGCCGATCCGGGACGGGCGATGCGCGAAGCCAAACTGGCGCTAGAGGCGCAGCCCGACTCGTCGCTCGCGATCCTGACGCTGGCGCGCGTGACGCCGGACAAGACGAACGCCATGGACGCGCTGGAAGGATTCCTGAAGCAGAATCCGGCGGCGCGGGACGTGCGCATCGCCTACGCCAAGCTGCTCGCCGAAGACAAGCAGTACGATCGGGCGCGCGCCGAATTCGAGCGCATGCTGAAGGACGACCCGAAAGACCTGACCGCGCTGTTTGCGCTCGGCGTGCTCGACATGCAGGCCGGCAAGCGTGCAACCGCCGAGCGTTATCTCGAAGACTACATCGACGGCTTGTCCGCTGACGGCGAAGAGGAACGCGACCCGACCCAGGCGCTCCTGCTGCTGGCGCAACTGGCCGAAGACCGCAACGACCTGCCGACCGCGATCGCGTGGCTGGACCGGATCGAGCCGGGCGAAGCCTACCTGCCGGCGCAGATCCGGCGCGCCGAACTGATCGCGAAGAACGGCGACGTCGAGGGCGCGCGCGAGGCGTTGAGCCGGATCGACACGCATTCGCCGGAAGAGGAAGTGCAGGTCGCGTTGGCACAGGCCCGCATCCTGCGCGCCGCGAAACGGCCGCAGGATGCCTACGAGGCGATGCATGCGGTCGCCGAGAAATATCCGACCAACGTCGACGTGCTGTACGAGTTCGCGCTGATGGCCGAGAAAGCCGGCCGCCACGACGAGATGGAAAACACGCTGCGCAAGATCATCAAGCTGGCGCCGGACAACTACCAGGCCTACAACGCGCTGGGCTACTCGCTGGCGGACCGCGGCGTGCGGCTGCAGGAAGCGCTGTCGCTGATCGAGAAGGCGGTCAAGCTGGCGCCGAGCGATCCGTTCATCATGGACAGTCTCGGCTGGGTCCAATTCCGCCTCGGCCGACTGGACGACGCCGAACGGACGCTGCGCCGCGCCTACACGCTGCAGCCCGACGCCGAGATCGGCGTGCATCTGGGCGAAGTGCTGTGGACCCGCGGCGAACACGAAAAGGCGCAGCAGTTGTGGCGCGAGGCGAAGGCGAAGGATCCGCACAACGATGCGCTGAAGGACACGCTGAGCCGCCTGCACGTGTCGCTGTGATCCGACCACCCGCTCGCCACGCCGCGCACGGCGCCCTTCTCCGCGCCCGCGTTCATCGGCCGCCTCTGTTCCACTCGCTCTTCCTGCTGCTGCTCGGCGCCGCCCTGGTCGGCGGCTGCGCGAGCGTCACGGCGCCGCCCGCTCCCGCCTCCCTGCCCGCCGCCGTCGCTGCAAGGCCGTACCATCAATCGATCGCCATCGACGGGCGCCTGTCGGTGCGCTACCAGCAGGACGGCCGCGACCAGGCGCTGCACGGTGGCTTCGAATGGCGGCAGTCGCCCGGACGCGTCGCCATCGCGCTGCGCTCGCCGCTCGGCCAGACGCTGGCGACGATCGCGGTGACGCCGGACGAGGCGACGCTGGTGCGCGCCGGCGAGCCGCCGCGCCGCGCCGCCGACGCCGATGCGCTGGCCGCGTCGGCGCTCGGCTGGCCGCTGCCGGTGGCCGGCCTGCGCGACTGGCTGCAGGGTTTCGCGACGGCGGCCGACGGCCGGCGCTTCGTCGCGCTGCCGGACCAGGCATCGTCGGTCGTCACGCGCGCCGGCGGGCGGCTGACTTACGACGACTGGCGGCAGGACGATCCCGCCGCGCCGCCGCATCCGCATCGGCTCGACGCCAGCCGCTCGACCGAGCAGGCCGGCGAAGTCGCGCTGCGCATCGTCATCGACCGCTGGCAGCCGCTGTGAGCCGACCGCGCATGCTGACGGGCTGCCCGGCGCCCGCCAAGCTGAACCTGTTCCTGCACGTGGTCGGCCGCCGGCCGGACGGCTACCACCTGCTGCAATCGATGTTCCAACTGATCGACCGCGCCGACCTGCTCGATTTCCGGCTGCGCGACGACGGCGCGATCCGGCGCGTCACCGACGTGCCGGGTGTGCCGGAAGACGCCGACCTCGTGGTGCGCGCCGCCCGCCTGCTGCAGGCCGAGGCCGGCCGGCCGCTGTCGGGCGTCGACATCGCATTGGTCAAGCGGCTGCCGCTGGGCGGCGGCCTGGGCGGCGGCTCGTCGGACGCGGCCACCACGCTGATCGCGCTGAACCGGCTGTGGGACCTCGGCTTCGACCGGGCGCGGCTGGCGGCGCTCGGATTACGGCTCGGCGCCGACGTGCCGTTCTTCCTGTTCGGCAGCAACGCCTTCGTCGAAGGCATCGGCGAAGCCATGACGCCGGTCGAGACACCGGACTGCTGGTTCGTCGTCGTCGAGCCGGGCCTGGCGGTGCCGACAGCGGCGATATTCGGCGCGCCGGAATTGACACGCGACACGAAACCGGTCAGAATCACGGACTTTTCCGGAAGCGCCGCCGGGTTCAAGACGGGCTTCGGAAGGAACGATCTGCAGGATGTCGCGGTCAGTCGCTTCGAGGCGATTGCACAGGCACTCGAATGGCTGAAGCGGTACGGCGACGCGAGGATGACCGGATCGGGCGCATGCGTGTTCTGCCCGTTCGGACGCGAAGCCGAGGCGGATGCGGCGCTCGCCGCGCTGCCGCCGCGCTGGAAAGGCTGGAAAGCGCGGGCCTTGCAACGGCATCCGCTGGCGCACTGGCTGACGCGATAAAACGCATCGGAGCGCGTATTGGAGCAGATCGGAAGGATTTCGGTTCGTCGTCGCGGGAGCGGCGCGGACAAAAAGGTTGCGTAGGGGAATCGCCAAGTCGGTTAAGGCACTGGATTTTGATTCCAGCATTCCAAGGTTCGAATCCTTGTTCCCCTGCCATTCATTCAGCGCCAGGCGCACAAACCGTCCGTAGCAAGAGCAAGCCGCCAACGCAAGACTATCCAGTCGCGCTTGACGGCTTTTTTAACGTTTGATCGATCGGGAATCGCGATGGCACATGAAAACCTGATGGTTTTTACCGGCACGGCCAATCCGGAACTGGCGATGCAAGTCGTCCAGCATCTCGGGATCCCGTTGGGCAAGGCCGTCGTGTCGAAATTCTCGGACGGCGAGGTGATGGTCGAGATCAACGAGAACGTCCGCGGCAAGGACGTGTTCGTGCTGCAGTCGACCTGCGCGCCGACCAACGACCACCTGATGGAAATCATGCTGATGGTCGATGCGCTGAAGCGCGCGTCGGCCGGCCGCATCACCGCCGCGATCCCGTATTTCGGCTACTCGCGTCAGGACCGCCGCCCGCGTTCGGCGCGCGTGGCGATCTCGGCCAAGGTGGTGGCCAACATGCTGCAGGAAGCCGGCGTCGAGCGCGTGCTGATCATGGACCTGCACGCCGACCAGATCCAGGGCTTCTTCGACATCCCGGTCGACAACATCTACGCGTCGCCGCTGCTGCTGCGCGACCTGGTCTCGAAGAACTACGACGATCTGCTGGTGGTGTCGCCGGACGTCGGCGGCGTGGTGCGTGCGCGCGCGCTGGCCAAGCGGCTCGACTGCGATCTCGCCATCATCGACAAGCGCCGGCCGAAGGCCAACGTGTCGGAAGTGATGAACATCATCGGCGAGGTCGACGGCCGCAACTGCGTGATCATGGACGACATGGTCGACACCGCCGGCACGCTGACCAAGGCGGCCGAAGTGCTGAAGGAGCGCGGCGCGAAGAAGGTCGTCGCCTACTGCACGCACCCGGTCCTGTCCGGCCCGGCGATCGAGCGCATCGCCAATTCGCCGCTCGACGAACTGGTGGTGGTGAACACGATCCCGCTGTCCGACGCCGCAAAAACCTGCGGCAAGATCCGGCAACTCTCGTGCGGCGAACTGCTGGCCGAAACGTTCAAGCGGATCAGCAAGGGCGACTCGGTGATGTCGCTGTTCGTCGAATAACGATTTCCGGGCGCCGGCGACGGCGCCCGTTTTCCGCTCCCTGGTCGCGGGGAGCGCAACGCGGAACCCGTTTCCGCATTTTCTGGAGCACACCATGAAAGTCGTCGCATTCGCGCGCAACGAGCAGGGGACCGGAGTGAGCCGCCGCCTGCGCAAGGCCGGCATGACGCCGGGCATCGTCTACGGCGGCAACGCCGCACCGGCGAACATTTCCCTCGACCACAATGCGCTGTACCACGCGCTGAAGAAGGAAGCGTTCCATTCGTCGATCCTCGACCTCGAAGTCGACGGCAAGGCCGAGCAGGTCCTGCTGCGCGATTTCCAGATGCACGCGTTCAAGCAGCTGGTGATTCACGTCGACTTCCAGCGCGTCGACGCCGGCCAGAAGATCCACGTCAAGGTGCCGCTGCACTTCGTCAACGCCGAAACCTCACCGGCGGTGAAACTGTCGGCCGGCGTCATCAGCCACGTGATGACCGAACTCGACATCACCTGCCTGCCGAAAGACTTGCCCGAGTTCGTCGAAGTCGACCTCGGCGCGATGGAAGCCGGCACGACGATCCACCTGGCCGACATCAAGCTGCCGGCCGGCGTGACCGCCGTGGCGCACGGCGACGCGAACCCGACGATCGCCACCGCGACGATTCCGGGCGGCGCCAAGTCGGAAGCCGATGCCGAAGGCGAAGCGCCGGCGGCCGACGACGCAGAAAAGAAATAAGCGTTTCCGTCCTCCGGCCGTTCCGGCCGGCTCATGCAAAACCCGCCCGCGTGGCGGGTTTTGTTTTGGGAGGCCGCCATTCGCGGACCGCGTGCGGAGTTTGACGCCGCACAAGACGGCGCGGCTGCGGCCGCCTTAGCGTGATCGACGAAGCGGTCCGCGACGGAGGCGTCCCATGAGAGCGTTTGCGACAGCGATCTTTCTTGCCGCGCTGGCCTGCGCGGTCCCCGGTACCGCTTCCGCGCAGCAGCGCATCGGCGCCGGCAGCACCACCGCCGGACAGCCGATGTCCGGCCTGAATCCCCAGACCGGGCAGTTCGAGGGCGTCGCCGTGGAGTTGCTGCGGGCGGTCGCGAAAGATGCCGGGCTGGCGGTCGAATTCCAGCCGATGAATTTCGCGGAACTGCAACCCGCGCTGACCGGCGGCAAGATCGACGTCATTGCCGCTTCGTTCGGCGTGACGCCGGCGCGCGCCAAGGTGGTGGACTTCACCGAGCCCTACGGGTCTTACCGCGACGTCCTGGTCGTGCACAACGACGACAAGCGGACCTATCGTTCGGTCGCGGACTTCCGTGGCATGGCGATCGCCATACCGAAAGGCAGCACTTACGTGGCGGCGCTGAAGGAAGCCGGCGCGAACCTGACCCTGGTCGATACGCCGCCGCAGGCGATCGAGGCGCTGGAAGCGCATCGCGTGGCGGGCGTGGTCGACAACGGACTGCAGCTGACCTACCGGCTGCGCGATCATGCCCATCCTGGCCTGAAGATCGTGGACTCGTACCAGCCGATCCAGGAAGCCAAGCTGGCTTTCGCGGTACGCAAGGGCGACGCGGCGCTGCTGTCCCGGCTCAACCCGTCGCTGAAAAAACTGCAGGACGACGGCACGGTGCAAGCAATCTTCGCGAAATGGGGATTGCGTTAGGTACTGACGTGCCCTGAGCCGTGTCAGCCTGCCTTGCGGAACGTCAGGTTGATCCGCGCTTCCCCGGTCGCCGGATGCGTGCCGTCCTTCAACGGCAGCACGCCGTGAAATCGCAAGCGCGCCGGACCGCCCCACACCGCCACGTCGCCGTGCGCCAACGGCACTCGCACCGCGCGATCGCCGCGCTGCATCCCGCCGAACAGGAATACCGCCGGCAGGCCGAGCGAGACCGAGACGATCGGCGCGTCGACATCGCGCTCGTCGCGGTCCTGATGCAGCGACAGCCGCGCGCCGGGCAGGTATCGGTTGATCAGGCAGGCGTCCGGCACGAAGCCGGCGAACCCGGCCGCGCTTGCTGCCTCGGCCGCGAGCGCGCGAAAGGCGTCCGGCATCGGCGGCCATGGGTTGCCGGTGCGCGGATCGGCCGCGACGTAGCGGTAGCCGTCCTGATCCGACGTCCAGCCGAGCGCGCCGCAGGACGTGGTCGCCACCGCCATCCGCCGCCCGCCGGGCGTGGTCAGCTGCCGGAACGGCACCGCGGCGGCGATGCGGCCGACCGCCGCGAGCAGCACCGGCGCGGCCGGCAGCGCGAAGCGGCGCAGCACCGCTGCGCCGTCGGCCAGCGGCTCGGTCCAGCCGCCGGCGTCGGCCAGATCGGCCGCGTCGAACAGGTCGAGCGTCATGCGGCGGGAGCCCGCGCCGCGCCGGACTCGGTCGCCAGCAGCGCGCGCTTGCGCTCCACGCCCCAGCGGTAGCCGGACAGGCCGCCGTCGCGCCGCACCACGCGGTGGCACGGAATCGCGACCGCGAGCGGATTGGCCGCGCAGGCGCTGGCGACCGCGCGCACCGCCTGCGGCTGCCCGATGCGATCGGCCAGCTCGGTGTAGCTGACCGTGCTGCCAGCGGGAATCTCGCGCAGCGCCTGCCAGACGCGCTGCTGGAACGCGGTGCCGCGCACGTCGAGCGGCAGGTCGAGGCCGATGGCCGGCGCATCGACGAAACCGACCACCGCGGCGACGTGCCGCTCGAAATCGCGGTCGCCGCCGACCCGTTCCGCGCGCGGGAAACGGTCCTGCAGGTCGCGCGCCAGCGCGTCCGGGTCGTCGCCGAGCAGGATCGCGCAGACGCCGCGCGCGCTGGACGCGACCAGGATCGCGCCGAGCGCGCATTGGCCCACCGCGAAGCGGATCGTCTCGCGCGCGCCGCCGGCCCGGTAGCGCGCCGGCGCCATGCCGAGCGCGGCGCCGGCATCGGCGTAGAAGCGGCCGCCGGAGCCGTAGCCGGCGGCGAACGCCGCGTCGATCACGGTGCGCGCCGCGTCCGACGCCAGCGCGTCGCGCACCCGCCGCTCGCGCAGTGCCGCCGCGTACTGCCGCGGCGTCAGGCCGGTCGCCTGCCGGAACAGGCGATGGAAATGCGCGTCGCTCATGCCGGCTTGCGCGGCGAGCTCGGCCAGCGCGGGCGGCGCGTCCGCCGCCTCGATCAGGCGGCAGGCCGCGGCCACCGCCTCTGCGCGCCGGACCGGCAGCGCCGGCTGGTCCGGGCGGCAGCGGCGGCAGGCGCGAAAACCGGCCGCGTCCGCCTGCGCGGCGGTCTGGTGAAACCGGACGTGCTCCGGCCGCGCCCGGCGCGACGGGCAAGAAGGCCCGCAGTAAACCCCGGTGCTGTCGACCGAGTAGCAGAAGCTGCCGTCGGCGGCGGCGTCGCGCTCGACGACGGCCTTCCAGCGCGGGTCGCGCAGCGTCGCGGCGGCGCGCGTTTGTGCTTCGGTCGGGCGATCGATTCCGCGATCGGTGGCGGGATTCATCGCAGACTCCTGTCGGAAGTGTCGGGGTTGTCCGGGTTGTCGGGCGGTTTCCGACATCGATCCCAGTGTAGCAACCGGCGCCGCGCCCCGCGTCCCGCCGCCTGCTTTCGAATCGATGTTTTCCGGCCGCGCCGGCGATCGGGCGGGCGCTGCCGCAATCCCGGATAATCGCTGTTTTTTCCGCGCTTTCGCCATGCCCATCCGCCTGATCGCCGGCCTCGGCAACCCCGGTCCCGAATACGAACAGACCCGGCACAACGCCGGCTTCTGGCTGGTCGACCAGCTCGCCGGCGCGCGCGG
>JBQCGO010000084.1:0-4112 GCA_051955575.1 Burkholderiaceae bacterium | reverse complement strand
CGCTCGCATCGCGGCTGGTGGTGCTGCAGGAGGCGGCCCTCGATACGCTGGCCGCCATCGACCCGGCCTGGGCGGACAAGGCGCAGGTCATCTACCAGTCCGCGCCCGTCCTTGCACCGGCCCCCGGTAACACGGACACCTTCGACGTGATCATGATCGGCCACCTGCGCACCGAAAAAGACCCGGCGACCTATCTGGCCGCGGCCCGCCTGCTGGACCGGCCCGGCATCCGCCTGCTGCACGTCGGCAACCTGCTCGATCCGGCGTTCGCGCCGCAACTCGACGCGATGCGGCACGGCGCGCCCGGCTACCGCTGGCTCGGCGGCCTGTCCCATGCCCGCACTCGCGAGACGCTGCGGCGCTGCGCGCTGATGGCGATCACTTCTCGAATGGAAGGCGGCGCCAACGTCATCATCGAAGCGGTGCGCTCCGGCGTGCCGGTCGTCGCCAGCGACATCCCGGGCAACCGCGGCATGCTCGGCGACGATTACGCCGGCTATTTCCCGGCAGGCGACGCCGCGGCGCTGGCGTCCCTGATCGCGCGCGCCGCCGGCGACCCGGCCTTTCTCCATCGGCTGCGCAACCAGTGCGCGCGCCGGGCCGCGCTGTTCTCGCCCGAGCGCGAGAAAGCGGCGCTGCTGCGCTTGATGGATAATCTTCCGCTCATTCCGCGGCGGCCGGCCGCGCCGCCTTCCCCGCAATTTCCGGAAATCCGTTCATGAATGCTCCCGCAGACCTGCAGATCAAGCTCACTTCCTTTTCCCACGGCGGCGGCTGCGGCTGCAAGATCGCGCCCGGCGTGCTGTCGGAAATCCTGAAGAATTCGTCCGGCTTCCCGGTGCCGAAAGAGTTGCTGGTCGGCATCGAGACCGCCGACGACGCCGCGGTCTACCGGCTCAACGACGAGCAGGCGCTGATCGCCACGACCGACTTCTTCATGCCGATCGTCGACGACCCGTTCGACTTCGGCCGCATCGCCGCGACCAACGCGATCTCCGACGTCTATGCGATGGGCGGCACGCCGATCATGGCGCTGGCGCTGGTGGCGATGCCGGTCGGCAAGCTGCCGGTCGAGGTGATCGGACAGATCATCCGCGGCGGCGAATCGGTCTGCGCCGAAGCCGGCATCCCGATCGCCGGCGGTCACACGATCGATTCGGTCGAGCCGATCTACGGGCTGGTGGTGATGGGGCTGGTGCATCCGTCGAAGGTCAAGCGCAACGCCGACGCCAAGGCCGGCGACAAGCTGATCCTCGGCAAGCCGCTCGGCGTCGGCGTGCTGTCGGCGGCGCTGAAGAAGGACGCGCTCGACGCCGCCGGCTACGCGGCGATGATCGCCAACACCACCAAGCTGAACAAGCCTGGCAAGGCGCTGGCCGAGCTTGCCGGCGTGCATGCGCTGACCGACGTGACCGGCTTCGGCCTGCTCGGCCACCTGCTGGAGCTGGCACGCGGCGCGAAGCTGCGCGCGCGGCTGGACATGGCGCGGATCCCGTTGCTGCCCGGCGTGCGGGCGCTCGCGGAAAGCGGCTTCGTCACCGGCGCGTCCGGCCGCAACTGGGCGGCCTACGGGCACGAGGTTGAGCTGGCCGGCAGCATCGCGCCGGCCGAGCAGGCATTGCTGACCGACCCGCAGACGTCCGGCGGCCTGCTGGTGTCGTGCGATCCGGCCGCGGTCGACGAGGTGCTGGCGCTGTTCCGGCGCGAAGGCTTCGGCGAGGCCGCGGTGATCGGCGAGATGACCGGCGGCGCGCCGGGCGTCGACGTGGCGTGACGATACGCATTCGGCGGGCGGCGCACGGCATGCTTGACAAGCCGGCATCGCCGCCCGTAGAGTAATCGGATGTTCGCTGTTTCCCTCCCCCTCTCCGCTGTGTCCGCTCCGACGCGCGCTGCCTCGCTAGCTGCGCCGCTACGACTACGTCGCGCCATCTGACGTCGTCGCTTTCCGCTTCTCCCGTTTTTCCCCGCTTTTTTCCCGTTTCCAGTTTCGCCCCGGCATCGCGCCGGAACCCGCAAAGGCAGGCCATGCATTTCAAGCCGCTTCCCGCAACGCTCGTCGACGGCGCCGTCGTGGCCGGGATGATCTTCGCCCGCGCGCTCGCGCTGCTGCCGCTAGCGACCGGTTGTCGGGCCTCGCGCACGTGGCCGCCCGGCACCCGACCGCCACATCGAATTTTCCAAATCGCCGAATCCCGAATCAAACACTGATACCACGAGGATCATCATGATGTTGCAGAACCCGGCAGCCAAATACCGCCCCTTCCCCACCGTCGACCTGCCCGACCGCACCTGGCCCAACCGGGTCATCACCAACCCGCCGATCTGGATGAGCACCGACCTGCGCGACGGCAACCAGGCGCTGATCGAGCCGATGAGCCCGGCGCGCAAGCTGCGGCTGTTCGAGATGCTGGTCAAGATCGGCCTGAAGGAGATCGAGGTCGCGTTCCCGTCGGCGTCGCAGACCGATTTCGACTTTGTGCGCAAGCTGATCGAGGAAGACCGGATTCCCGACGACGTGACCATCATCGTGCTGACCCAGTCGCGCGAAGACCTGATCCGGCGCACGGTGGAGTCGGTGCGCGGCGCGAAGCGCGCGGTGATCCACCTCTACAACTCGGTCGCGCCGGCGTTCCGCAAGATCGTCTTCAACATGTCGCGCGAGGAAATCCGGAACATCGCGGTGACCGGCGCGAAACTGGTCAAGCAGCTGACCGACGCGGCGCCGGAAACCGAGTGGGGGTTCGAGTATTCGCCGGAAAGCTTCAGCATGACCGAGCTCGACTTCTCGAAGGAAATCTGCGACGCGGTGTCCGCCGTCTGGCAGCCAACGCCCGAGCGCAAGATGATCCTGAACCTGCCGTCGACGGTCGAATGCAGCACGCCGAACGTCTACGCCGACCAGATCGAATGGATGCACCGGCACGTCGCGCGGCGCGAGTCGATCCTGATCAGCGTGCATCCGCACAACGACCGCGGCACCGCGGTGGCCTCCGCCGAACTCGCGGTGATGGCCGGGGCCGACCGGGTCGAGGGCTGCCTGTTCGGCAACGGCGAGCGCACCGGCAACGTCGATCTCGTCACGCTGGCGCTGAACCTCTACACGCAGGGCATCCATCCGGGCCTGGATTTTTCCGACATCGACGCGGTGCGCCAGTGCGTCGAGGAATGCAACCAGCTGCCGGTGCATCCGCGCCACCCGTACGTCGGCGACCTGGTGTTCACCGCGTTCTCCGGCTCGCACCAGGACGCGATCCGCAAGGGCTTCGCGCGGCAGCAGCCCGACGCGATCTGGGAAGTGCCCTACCTGCCGATCGACCCGGCCGACGTCGGTCGCAGCTACGACGCGGTGATCCGTGTCAACAGCCAGTCGGGCAAGGGCGGCATGACCTTCCTGCTCGAGCAGGAATACGGACTGTCGCTGCCGCGCCGGCTGCAGATCGAGTTCAGCCGCGCGGTGCAGAAGCACACCGACAGGAGCGGCAAGGAAGTCACCGCGGCCGACATCTTCGCGATCTTCCGTAGCGAGTACCTCGACCAGCCGGCGCCGTACGCCTACGTCGGCCACCGGATCAGCGAGAACTCGGCCAATGCGAAGGCGGTGGACGTGGAAGTGGACATCGAGCGCGACGGCAAGCCGATGACGGTCCGCGGCAGCGGCAACGGCCCGATCGACGCCTTCATCCACGCGCTCGGCCTGCCGGTGAAGGTGATGGATTTCCACGAGCACGCGGTAGGCGCCGGCGCCGACGCGCGCGCGGCCTGCTACATCGAGCTGCGCGTGGCGGACAAGCAGACCGGCTTCGGCGTCGGCATCGACGCCAACATCGTGACCGCGTCGTTCCGCGCGGTGATTTCCGGCATCAACCGCCAGATCGCGCTGCAGGCGGCGACGCCGGCCGAGGCGCGCGCAGTGACGGCCTGATCCGGCATCCGGCAGGGCGCCGGCCGAAGCGGCATGCGGAGCGATCCGCATGCCGCTTTTTTCATCACGCCGCCGAGGACGCCAGCCGGATGCCCGTGAACTGCCAGCGGGCGGTCGCCGGGAAGAAGTTGCGGTAGGTGCACCGCGCATGGCCGGGCGGCGTCGCGCACGAGCCGCCGCGCAGCAC
>JBQCGO010000083.1:0-7191 GCA_051955575.1 Burkholderiaceae bacterium | reverse complement strand
TTGCCGCAGGTTCGTCATTCCCGCGCAAGCGGGAATCCATCGTAGTTCAGCCGGGATCGAATCCCCGCCTCGTCGTCCCCGCGCAGGCGGGGATCCGCCTGCAGGACGTCGCGCCTCTGCATCCAGGCATTCCCCGGCGTCGATGCACCTCAATCCAGCGTCGCCACCACCGGCGTATGGTCCGACGGCTGTTCCAGCTTGCGCGGCGCGCGGTCGATCGCGCAGGCGGTGCAGCGCGCCGCCAGCGGCGGCGACAGCAGTACGTGGTCGATGCGCAGGCCCATGTTGCGGCGGAACGCCATCTGCCGGTAATCCCACCAGCTGAACGTTTTCTCCGGCTGCTCGAACAGCCGGAACGCGTCGTGCAGCGGCAGCGCCGCCAGTTTCCGGAACGCCTCCCGTTCCGGCTCCGACACCAGCACCGAGCCGGCCCAGGCGGCCGGGTCATGTACATCGCGGTCGTCCGGCGCGATGTTGTAGTCGCCCAGCAGCGCCAGGTCCGGGTGCCGCGCCATTTCTTCCGCCAGCCAGTCGCGCAGCGCGGCCAGCCATTCCAGCTTGTAGCGGTACTTGTCCGAGCCGACCGCCTGGCCGTTCGGCACGTAGGCGCAGATCACGCGCACCCCGGCGACCGTTGCCGCGACGATGCGCTGCTGCGCGTCCGGGAACAGCGGGTTGTTGCGGACCACGTCCGCCAACTCGTGCCGCGACAGGATCGCCACCCCGTTGTAGGTCTTCTGCCCGGTGAACGCGGCGCGGTAGCCGGCCGCTTCCAGCTCGGCCGTCGGGAACTTGTCGTCGGTGAGCTTGGTTTCCTGCAGGCACAGCACGTCGACCGGATTGTCGGCCAGCCATTGCAGCACGTGCGGCAGTCGCACTTTCAGGGAATTGACGTTCCAGGTGGCGAGTTTCATTGGCGAAAGAAGCGAGTGGGATTACAGGATGGGACGATGCCGGATTGTACCGTTGCCCTTTCCCCGTCTTCCGGCCATCCGCGCCGGAACCATCCGCGCGGCCGCGCCGCCACTTGATCCATGTCAGTAGATGAAACCATTCGCCGCCTAACCTGACTCATGTTGAATAGTTTTGCCTGCGATGAATAATTTTTGACCGGATCGCTCTGGCGTTCCGGTCGACCCACTGTATCGCTCCGGCGCGAAGTTGGCGTGCGTGTCGGGCACATCATGACGGAACGGGGAATGAGAAAAAAAACCATGACGCCGCCTTCTTCGACATTCGCGGCGCGCGGCGGCAAGCACTTGCCCTTTTGCACGCCCTCCTGGCTGCTTGCCGGCGCGCTCGGCATCGCGACGGCGCTGACGGTGTCGATCCCGGTGCCGAGCCGGGCGCAGGACGCGGCGCCGGTGGTGCCCGCGGCGGTGCCCGCAGTAGTGCCCGACACCCACGCCAACTTCGCGCCGAACGACCCGCCCGGCGAATGGCGCCGCGCCGCGCGCGACTACGCCGGCACCCGCTACAGCACGCTGAACCAGATCAACACCGGCAACGTGTCCAAGCTGCGCATCGCCTGGACCTTTTCCGACGGCACGCTGAACGGCCACGAGGCCGCGCCGCTGGTGGTCGACAACACGATGTACCTGGTCACGCCGTTTCCGAACATCGCCTATGCGCTTGACCTGACCAAGCCCGGCGCGCCGATCAAGTGGTCCTACAACCCGAACCCCGAACCGGTGGCGATCGGCAAGGCCTGCTGCGACATCGTCAATCGCGGCGCGGTCTACGCCGACGGCGAGATCATCTACAACCTGCTCGACATGCACACCATCGCGCTCGACGCGAAGACCGGCAAGGAGCTGTGGCGCACCGATCTCGGCGATCCTAAGCGCGGCGAGACGATGACCATGGCGCCGCTGGCAGTGGGCAACAAGGTATTCGTCGGCAACAGCGGCGGCGAGCTCGGCGTACGCGGCTGGCTGGCCGCGCTCGACATCCACACCGGCAAGCTGCTGTGGCGCGCCTATAGCACCGGCTCGGACGCGGACGTGAAGATCGGCGCCGACTTCAAGCCGTTCTACAACTGGATGCGCGGCCGCGACCTCGGCATCGCCAGCTGGCCGCCGGACGCGTGGCGGCAGGGCGCCGGCGGCGTCTGGACCTGGATCACCTACGATCCCGAGACCAACCTGATCTACTACGGCACCAGCAACCCCGGCCCGCGGGTGCCGGCGCAGCGTCCCGGCTACAACCTCTGGACCAGCGCGGTGTTCGCGCGCGACGCCGACACCGGCGAGGCCAAGTGGGCCTACCAGTTCACGCCGCACGACGAATGGGACTACGACGGCGTCAACGAGAACCTGCTGATCGACATGAAGATCGACGGCAAGATGCGCAAGACGCTGGTCCACCTCGACCGCAACGCGTTCGCCTACACCATCGACCGGGTCACCGGCGAAGTGCTGGTCGCCAAGCAGTTCACCACCCAGAACTGGTCCACGGGCATCGACCTGAAGACCGGCATGCCGATCGTCAATCCCGAGATGGAGCCGCGTCCCGACATCAAGCTGGAGCGCGTCTGTCCGCCCGATCTGGGCGGCAAGGACTGGGAGCCGTCCGCGTATTCGCCGCGCACCGGACTGGTCTACGCCGGCATCTTCAACCTGTGCATGGACCTGACCGACCACAAGCAGTCCTACATCCCCGGCACGCCATACGACGGCATGGAGATGAAGCGCTACCCGGCCGACGAGGACAAGAAGTGGGGCGCCTTCATGGCCTGGGACGCCGTCAACGGCAAGAAGGTCTGGTCGGTCAAGGAACGCTTCATGCCGATGAGCGGCGCGCTGGCGACCGCCGGCGACGTGGTGTTCTACGGCACCACCGACGGCTGGTTCCGCGCGGTCGACGCGCGGAGCGGCAAGGTGCTGTGGTCGCAGCGGCTCGGCTCCGGCATCATCGGCCAGCCGATCACCTACCTTGGTCCGGACAAGCGCCAGTACGTCGCGATCTACGCCGGCGTCGGCGGCGTGGCGATGGTGCAGTCGACCGAGAAATATTTCCCGCCGCGCGGCGCCACGCTCTACGTGTTCTCGATCGACGGCGAGTCGCCGCATGCCGCCGCCGGCATGCTGGAATCGCCATCGTCTCCCGAACAGGGCAATTCCGGACACTGAACGGGGAAGCGGACATGAAGCGGACCTTGCTGCAGCTTTCGGTCGCCACCGCGCTGGTCGCCTTGCTTGCCGGCTGCTACGAGCAGCCCAAGGAGCGCAGCGCCAGTCCACCGCAGGTCGGCGCGCCGCGCCTGGACACCGAAAACCGGCTCGCGGAAATCCCGCTCGGCGACAAGGCGACCGGCGGCGACAAGAACACGATGCCGGTGAAAAATCCGCTCGCGGACTCCCCGAACGCGCTGGAAGAGGGCAGGCGGCTCTACGTGAAGATGAATTGCGCCGGTTGCCACAGCTACACCGGCAAGGGCTGGATGGGTCCCGACCTGACCGATGGCTACTGGCGCTACGGCGGCAGCGCCGACCAGATCTACAAGACGCTTTACGAAGGCCGGCCACAGGGCATGCCGGCCTGGGGCCGCACGCTGCCGCCGGAATCGCTGTGGCAACTGGTGACTTACGTGCAGTCGCTGTCGAAACAGCCCGGCGCCAGCACCCCCGGCGAAGCGGGCACCGGCGCGGTGCCGGCCACCGGGACCGCGATCAGCGTCGACCCGCTGCCGCCGGGCGCCGAGAACGCGGCCAGCCGCGCGGGCAGCGAACGCACCAGCCAGGCCACCGGCGGCGACCAGGGACCGGCTGCGGACCGCCCGGCCGGCGGCGCCGGGACGTCCGGCAACAGCGGCGGCTCCGCCAACGACGGTTCCGCGAACGGCAATGCGCGATGAGGGCGCGCTGCCGGCGGAACGGCGCGGCGCCGTCTACGGTCACATCGCCGACGATTTCGCCTCTGGCGCCGCCCCGCGGCCCTGAACGGAGAGCATCTTGAGTGATTCCACCCTGCGTCGCGAACCGAAGCTCTGGCGCGCCACCTTCGATTCGCCGACCGCGAAGAAGCTCGACAAGATCTGGGAAACCGGCCCCGGCCTGCACGGCTGGCTGGCCACCGTCGACCACAAGGAAATCGGCATCCGTTACCTGATCACCGCGTTCGCGTTCCTGGTGATCGGCGGTATCGAGGCGCTGATCATGCGCTGGCAGCTCGCCACGCCGAACGGCACGCTGCTGACGCCCGAACAGTACAACCAGCTGTTCACGATGCACGGGATGACGATGATCTTCCTGTACGCGCTGCCGATCCTGTCCGGCTTCAGCAACTACCTGTGGCCGCTGATGCTCGGCTCGCGCGACATGGCGTTCCCGCGGCTGAACGCGCTGTCGTACTGGGTGTTCCTGTTCGCCGGCATCTTCCTGTATTCGAGCTTTCCGATGGGACAGGCGCCGAACGCCGGCTGGTTCAACTACGTGCCCTACGCGTCGAAGACCTACAACGCCGGACCGAACATCGACGTCTACGCGCTCGGCATGGTGCTGCTCGGCATTTCCACCACGGTCGGCTCTGCCAACTTCGTCGTCACGCTGTTCCGCACCCGCGCGCCCGGCATGTCGATCAACCGGGTGCCGGTGATCGTCTGGGGCACGCTGACCGCATCGGTCGGCAACCTGTTCGCGGTGCCGGCGGTCAGCCTCGCGTTCTTCCTGCTCTGGATGGACCGGCAGTACGGCACCCATTTCTTCGATCCGATCGGCGGCGGCCAGCCGCTCCTGTGGCAGCACCTGTTCTGGATGTTCGGCCACCCGTGGGTATACGCGATCGTGCTGCCGGCGATGGGCATCGTCTCCGATGCGCTGCCGACCTTCTGCCGGCGGCCGCTGGTCGGCTACACCCCGGTGGTGCTCGGCACGGTGACGACGATGATCATCGGCTTCGGCGTCTGGGTGCATCACATGTTCGCCACCGGCATGCCGCCGCTGGCGCTGTCGTTCTTCGGCTCGGCCAGCCTGATGATCGCGATCCCGAGCGCGGTGTCGATCTTCGCCTGGATCGCCACCATCTGGACCGGACGTCCGGTGATCACCACCGCCTTCCTGTACTTCGCCGCCTTCGTGTTCCTGTTCGTGGTCGGCGGCGTCTCGGGCGTGATGACCGCCGCCGTGCCACTCGACTGGCAACTGACCGACACCTATTTCGTGGTCGCGCACCTGCACTACGTGCTGCTCGGCATCAACGTGTTCCCGGTGGCCGGCGGCATCTACTACTGGTTCCCGAAATTCACCGGCAGGCTGATGAACGAGCGGCTCGGCAAATGGGGCTTCTGGGTCATGTTCATCGGCTTCAACCTTGGCTTTTTCCCGATGCACATTTCCGGCCTGCTGGGGATGCCGCGGCGGATCTACACTTATCCGGAGGGGCTAGGCTGGGATACGGTCAACCTCGTCACTTCGATCGGCTCCTATCTGTTCGCCGTCGGCGTGCTGCTGTTCCTGGTCAACGTCGCGGTCAGCATCCGGCGCGGCAAGCGCGCGCCGGACAATCCATGGGACGCCGGCACGCTCGAATGGTCGATGCCGTCGCCGCCGCCGCCGTACAACTTCGTCGTGATCCCGACCATCGCCAGCCGGCACCCGATGTGGGAAGGACGCCTCGGCGACGTCACCGGCTATTCGTCGCTGGAAGAGGGCCTGCTGCTCGACCACAACCGCGAGACGGTCGGCACGTCGATGCTCGACGCCGAGCCCGACGTCATCCTGCGCATGCCCGGCGACTCGCTGGCGCCGTTCTTTCTGGCCCTGTCGGCGACCGGCATGTGCGCCGGCATGCTGCTGCATTCTTGGTGGCTGATCGGTGTGTCGCTGGCCAGCGTGACCGTTTCGGTCATCGCCTGGATGTGGCCGCAGCATTCGCTGCTACAAACCCAAAAGGTCAATCATGTCTGATGCCGCCGCTCATCCGGACCGGGTGCACGATGTCCCGGCCGACGGTCCGGCCCACGAGCGCCAGCGCACCGAGGCGCTGCCGGTAGGCAGCGTGTTCAAGGAATCCACCGGCGTCTGGGGCATGGTCACGCTGATCGCCACCGAGGCCGCGCTGTTCGCCTACCTGCTGTTCAGTTATTTCTATCTTGCGTCGCAGGCGCAGGGGCGCTGGCCGCCTTCCGGCCCGCCGAAGCTGACGCTGGCCTCGATCAACACCGTGATCCTGATCGTCAGCAGCGTGTTCGTCTGGTGGGGCGAGCAGGGCGCCAAGCGCGGCAAAAAAGGGCAGACGGTCATCGGGCTGGCCGGCGGGCTGGTGCTCGGCATCGCGTTCATCGGGCTGCAGCTGAAGGAGTGGCACGACAAGCCGTTCGGCATCACCACCGACCCGTACGGCTCGCTGTTCTACACCATCACCGGCTTCCACATGATGCACGTGGTGGTCGGACTGGTGTTCCTCGCCGTGATGCTGATCTGGGCTGCGCTCGGCTACTTCAGCCCGCGCCGCCACGCGCCGCTGTCGATCGGCGCGCTGTACTGGCACTTCGTCGACGTGGTCTGGCTCGCGGTGTTCAGTTCGCTCTACCTGAGCGAGCGCCTGACCTGAGGAGCGATCGCATGGCGACCACCGAGAACATGCCGTCCAGCGGCGCCGGCCATCCGTCCCCCGGGCGGCGCAAGGTCAGCCTGATCGGCCTGTACGTCGGACTGGTCGGCGCGCCGCTGGCGTGGTCGGTGCAGATCATCCTCGGCTACGCGATCGCTTCGCACGCCTGCTATCCGCGCCGGCTGCCGCTGGCCGAGCCGATCTACGTGAACCTGAAGCCGGTGCTGTGGGGGATCAGCGGCACCACCATCCTGGTGGCGCTCGTCTGCACGCTGGTGGCGTGGCGCAGCTGGAAGCAGACCCGCGACGAAAAAAGCGGCAAGGAGAGCGCATTGATGCAAGCGGGCGAGGGGCGCAGCCGTTTCATGGCGATGTCCGGGCTGCTCGCCAGCGGCGCCTTCTTCCTCGCGCTGATCTTCACGACCATCGTGCTGTTCATGGTGAAGCCGTGCGCGATGTAGGAAAGCGGGGTGCCCGGACGCGGCCCGGAAACGGCGGCGCCCGGGCCGCCCGGGGCCGCTGCTGCCGCCCTTCCGGATCCATGGCGCCGGCGCGCTCGGCTTTGCCGCGTAGTGCCGGGGCGCAGCCGTTTCATGGATGGGTCCGGGCACCCCGCTTTCCTACATCGCGCACGGCTTC
>JBQCGO010000082.1:0-8748 GCA_051955575.1 Burkholderiaceae bacterium | reverse complement strand
GGCGTGCTGAAGGACGCGATCGTCGGCAACATCGAGCAGGGCCGGCGGCTGCGCGCGACCGACATCGCGCGCGCGGCCAAGCTGCGCACCGCGCTGTTCCAGCGGATGCACCGCTTCATGCAGCGTTTCGACGCGATCGCGATGCCGGTCAACCAGTTGCCGCCGTTCCCGGTCGAGCAGCCGTACGTGACCGAGATCGACGGCGTGCAGCTGGACAGCTACATCGCGTGGATGCGTTCCTGCTTCGACATCAGCGCCACCTCGCACCCGGCGTTGTCGCTGCCGTGCGGCTTCACCGCCGACGGCTTGCCGGTCGGCCTGCAGCTGGTTGGCCGCCATCGCGGCGAATTTGCGCTGCTGCAAATCGGTTGGGCGTTCGAGCAGGCGACGCGCTTCGGGGAGCGGCGGCCGGCGATCGCCGCATAGCGAATCACCGCATAGCGAATCGGCGCCGTGCCGGTCTTCCTACTTCTTCGATACGAACGGATTACCGGCGATGTAGAAACGCAGCGGCCGCGTCGCCCAGTCGCCGGCGTAATCGACGCCGATGCGCGGGCGGGCGACGGTCTCGAAAGCGGGCATGGCGTCGGACCGGGCGATGTAAAAGTCGTCGCTGCACAGGTCGTGACCGTCCAGCCGCCGGTCGATGCCCATCGCCTTGCACAGCAGGCCAGGGCCGGCGGTGCGGCCGTCGATGCCTTGCACCGGCTCCAGCGCGCGCAGCAGCACCGCCGCGCCGTGCCCCTCGGGTTCGGTGACCACGTTCATGCAGTGGTGCACGCCGTAGATCAGGTAGACGTAGGCATGGCCGGGCGGGCCGAACATCACTTTCGTGCGCGGCGTCAGGCCCTTCGATGAATGCGACGCGAGGTCGTGCGCGCCGAGGTAGGCCTCGGTTTCGACGATGCGGCCGATGCGCTCGATACCGGCGACGCGATGCACCAGCAGCATGCCGAGCAGCGCTTGCGCGACCTCGACGGTCGGCGCGGCATAGAAGGAACGGGGGAGTATTTCCACGGGAGCGGGCGGATGGCGGGTCGAACCGCCATTCTCGCCCGCCGCCCGGGACGCGCGTTGCGCGCGCTCAGGCGTTCGGCCGGGCTGCCGTGCCGCCCGCCAGCGCCGCTTCCAGCACCCGCGCCACGTGCACCGCTTCGCGCTGCGCGCCGTCGGCGATCTGGTGCCGGCAGCTGGTGCCGTCGGCGACGATCAGCGTGTCGGCGTCGGCCTTGCGCACCGCCGGCAAGAGCGCCAGCTCGGCCATGTTCATCGACACGTCGTAGTGCTCCTGCTGGTAACCGAAGCTGCCGGCCATGCCGCAGCAGCTGGTTTCCACCGTCTTCACCTCGAGGCCGGGGATCAGCTTCGGCACTTTCTCCACCGGCTTGAGCGCGTCGAATGCCTTCTGGTGGCAGTGGCCGTGCAGCAGCGCGGTCTTTTGCGGCAAGGCCTTCAGCCGCAGGTCCAGCCGGCCGGCCTGCGCCTCGCGCGCCAGGAATTCCTCGAACAGCAGCGCCTGCTTCGACAATTGCACCGCCTCGTCGCCGAAGCCGTAGGCGAGAAACTCGTCGCGCATCGTCAAGAGGCACGACGGCTCCAGGCCGACTACCGGCACGCCGCGCGCCACCAGCGGCAGCAGCGCGTCGATGGTGCGGCGCGCCTCGCGCTTGGCTTCGTCGACCAGGCCGGCGGCGAGGTAGGTGCGACCGCAGCACAGCGGATGGTCGTCGTCGCCGGATTGTCGCGGCCGGGGCAGGTGCACGTGGTAGCCGGCGGCCTGCAGCACCTTGAACGCGGCGCGCGCGTTGTCCGACTCGAAATAGTTGTTGAAGGTATCGACGAACAGGACCACTTCCTTCGCGCCGGCCGCGGGCGCCGCCGACTGCTTTGGCGCGTCACGGAAGAAGGTGTCGCGGCGCCAGCCCGGCAGCGAGCGCTTGGCCGACAGGCCGAGCCACTTCTCCGACAGCGCCGCCGCGCCCGGAATCCGGTCGCGCAGGTTCATCAGCGGCGCCAGCCGCGATGCCTGCGGCGCGTAGCGCGGCAGGTAGGCGATCAGCTTGTCGCGCAGCGACAGGACGTTCACCTTGCGGTAGTGGTACAGGAACTCGATCTTCATCTTCGCCATGTCGACGCCGGTCGGGCAGTCGCGCTTGCAGCCCTTGCAGCCGACGCAGAGGTCCAGCGTGTCGTACATCGCCTGCGACGTGAACGCGTCGGGGCCGAGCTGGCCGGAGACCGCGAGACGCAGCGTGTTGGCGCGGCCGCGCGTCAGGTGCTGCTCGTCCTTGGTCGCGCGATAGCTTGGGCACATCGTGCCGCTGTCGAACTTGCGGCAGTGCCCGTTGTTGTTGCACATCTCGATCGCCTTGGCAAAACCGCCGGCCGGGTCGCCGCCGGTGCCGGGCGCGGTCACCTGTTCGGTGGCCGGGTCGTTCTGCACGTTCCAGGCCGACCAGTCGAGCGCGGTCTTCAATGGCATGGCGGCGTGGCCCGGCTTGAAGCGGAACAGCGAGGTGTCGTCCATCTTCGTCGCGCGCACGATCTTGCCGGGGTTCATCAGGCCGGCCGGATCGAACGCGTCCTTGGTTTCGCGGAATGCGCCCATCAGCCGCTCGCCGAACTGCCAGTCGACCCATTCGCTGCGCACCAGCCCGTCGCCGTGCTCGCCGGAGAACGCGCCCTTGTACTGCCGTACCAGCGCGCCGGCTTCTTCGGCGATCGCGCGCATCTTGCCCGCACCGTCGCGCCGCATGTCGAGGATCGGCCGCACGTGCAGCGTGCCGACCGACGCGTGCGCGTACCAGGTGCCGCGCGTGCCGTGGCGGGCGAACACTTCGGTCAGCCGGTCGGTGTACTCGGCCAGGTGCTCCAGCGGCACCGCGCAATCCTCGATGAAGGACACCGGCTTGCCGTCGCCCTTCAGGCTCATCATGATGTTGAGGCCGGCCTTACGCACTTCCCACAGTTCCTTCTGCTCGCGCTCGTCGGTCATCTCGACCACCGAGCCGGGCAGGCCGAGGTCGCCCATCAGCTCGACCAGCGCCTGCAGTTGCCGCACCTGTTCGGCCTTGTCGGCGCCGGCGAATTCGACCAGCAGGATCGCGTCCGGCGCGCCGATCAGCGCTTTCTCGATGGTCGGCCGGAACGCCGGGTTGCTGCGCGCGAGTTCGATCATCGTGCGGTCGACCAGTTCGACCGCGACCGGCGCGAGCTTGACGATGTGCCGGGTAATCGCCATCGCGTCGTGGAAGCGCGGGAAGTTGACCACGCCGAGCGCCTTGGCGGTCGGCAGCGGCGACAGCTTCAGCGTGATCTGGCGCGAGAACGCGAGCGTGCCTTCGGAACCGACCAGCAGGTGCGCGAGGTTCACGCTGCCGTCGTCGGTATACGGCCGCTCGGATTGCGGATCAAATACGTCAAGGTTGTAGCCGCCGACGCGGCGCATCACCTTCGGGTAGCGCGCGGCGATCTCGTCTCGCTCGCGCAGCGCGATCCGCTGCATGGCGGCGGCCAGTTCGCGGATGCGCGGCAGCGGCGAGGCCAGCATGTCCGGCAGGGCGCCGAACGCGGCGCGGGTGCCGTCCGACAGCCAGGCGTCGATCGCGGCGACGTTGTGCACCATGTTGCCGTAGCGGATGCTGCGCGAGCCGCAGGAATTGTTGCCGGCCATGCCGCCGATCGTGCATTGGGCCGCTGTCGAGACGTCCACCGGGAACCAGAGGCCGTGCGGCTTCAGCCATGAGTTCAGGTGGTCCAGCACCAGGCCGGGCTGCACCGTGACCGTCATCGCCTCGCGGTTGAATTCGACCACCTTGTGCAGGTACTTGCTGTTGTCGATCACCAGCGCTTCGCCGACCGTCTGGCCGCACTGGCTGGTGCCGGCGCCGCGCGCCAGGATCGGCACGCCGGCGTCGCGCGCGATGTCGATCGCGATGCGCACGTCGTCCTCGGTGCGCGGCACTAATACGCCGACCGGCTCGATCTGGTAGATCGATGCGTCGGTCGCGTAGCGGCCCCGCGAGAAGCGGTCGAACAGCACTTCGCCGCCCGTCTCGCGCGCGAGCTTCGAGGCGATCTCGTGGTTGGCGAGCCGCTTCTGCAGGGAGTCTCCCAGCAGCACGTTCGACGGGACGGAGGCGTTCATGCAGGGGTTCCTTTCAGGCTTCCTTCAGGCTTCCTTCAACGACGCAGAAAGCGTCGCGCGCAGGTTGGCGATGACCGCATCGCATTTCTTCGGCAGGTGCTGCTGCAGGATGGTCCCGAGCGCCGCGCCGTCGCGCCGCTCCAGCGCCTCGAGCATCGCGCTGTGCTCGCGCACCGCCTCGTCCCACTTGTCCTGGTTGAAGTTCGAGCGGAAGCGCAGGCTCTGGATGCGGGCGTTGACCTGCAGGTAGATCGTCGTCAGCACGTCGTTGCGCGCGGCGGCGTTGATGCGGTCGTGAATCTCGTGGTTGCAGCGGTAGTAGGCCGGCAAGTCGCGCCGCGCGTGCGCGGCCATCATCTCGTACTGCAGCGCGCGGATCTCGGCGATCTCGGCGTCGGTGATCCGCTCGCAGGCAAGCTTGCCGGACAGGCCTTCGAGCGCGCCCATCACCTCGAAGGTCTGCTGGATGTCGGAGACCGACAATTGCGCGACGACCGCGCCGCGGTTCGGCAGCAGGTCGATCAACCCTTCGACCGCCAGCGTCTTGAACGCCTCGCGCAGCGGCGTGCGCGACACCAGCAGCTGTTCGCACAGCACCCGCTCGTTGAGCCGGGTGCCGGGTTCGAGCTTGCCTTCCACGATCATGCCGCGCAGCTTGTCGGTCACGGCGGAGGCAAGACCCTTGCGGTCGATGCCGCGCAAGTCGTCGAGAGGGGCGTCAGTGGTTCGCATGGCTTTCCTTTTTGAATATTGTATACGATTTTTTTCGGTCGCCTAGCTCGGAAGACAGTGCTTCCGGAGATTGACATAAGGATTTTCCCAGAGAAAGGCGCGAAAAAAATTCAATAAACGTGTTGACAAGACGTCTCATTGGTATATTGTATGCAAAAAAGCGTCGCGACTTTTCATCCCTACAACGTCGAGTGCCAACATAATGATGAAACTGAATTCCCATCCTTCCGGCCGCCATTTCCTTCAGATCCCGGGGCCGACCAACGTGCCGGACCGCGTGCTGCGTTCCATGGATTATCCGACCATCGACCACCGCGGCCCGGAATTCCAGGCGCTCGGCAAGAAGGTCCTGGCCGACATCCGCAAAGTGTTCCAGACCGAGTCGCCGGTCATCATCTATCCGGGTTCCGGCACCGGCGCCTGGGAAGCGGCGCTGGTCAACACGCTGTCGCCGGGCGACAAGGTCCTGATGGTCGAGACCGGCCACTTCGCGACGCTGTGGCGCAAGATCGCCGACAAGCTGTCGCTGAACGTCGAGTTCATCGAAGGCGACTGGCGCACCGGCGCCGACGCGGCGCGGGTCGAGGCGCGCCTGGCCGAGGACAAGAATCGCGAGATCAAGGCGGTGTGCGTGGTGCACAACGAAACCTCGACCGGCGTCACGTCCGACATCGCCGCGGTGCGCCGCGCGATCGACGCCGCCAAGCATCCGGCGCTGCTGCTGGTGGATACCATTTCCTCGCTCGGCTCGATCGACTATCGCCACGACGAGTGGGGCGTCGACGTCACCGTCGGCGGTTCGCAGAAAGGCCTGATGCTGCCGCCCGGCCTGTCGTTCAACGCGCTGTCCGACAAGGCGATCGCCGCCTCGCGCACCGCGCGGCTGCCGAAGGCGTACTGGGGCTGGGACGAGATGCTGGAGGCGAACAAGAACGGCTTCTGGCCGTACACGCCGGCGACCAACCTGCTCTACGGTCTGTCCGAGGCTTGCGACATGCTGTTCGAGGAAGGCCTGGCCAACGTGTTCGAGCGGCATCGCCGGCACGGCGAGGCGACCCGCACCGCGGTGCGCGCCTGGGGCCTGGAACTGCTGTGCCGCAATCCGTCGGAATACAGCAATTCGCTGACCGCGGTGATCATGCCGAAGGATGCGTCCGGTCAGTTCTACAACGCCGACGCGCTGCGCAAGGTCATCCTCGACAACTTCAACATGTCGCTCGGCCAGGGTCTGACCAAGCTGTCCGGCTGGGTGTTCCGCATCGGCCACCTGGGCGACTTCAACGACCTGACGCTGATGGGCACGCTGTCCGGCGTCGAGATGGGCCTGGAACTGGCCGGCATTCCCTACAAATCTGGCGGCGTGCTGGCCGCGATGCAGTCGCTGCAGCATTCCCTCGCGCCCGCGATGGAGAAAAAGGCTGCATGATGCGCAGCCGGACGACGCGGAACCGTTCCTAACAATACCAGGCCGCGTCGTCGAGTTCGGACGGCCGCTCTTCCGGGCGGCGTAACCACAATGAGGAGACAACTCATGTTTCACTGCACGTTCAAGCAATCCCTGAAATCGTCGATGATCTTCGCCGGCGCGGCGCTCGCGCTCGGCCATGCCGCCGTTGCCGCGGCATGGGAACCGACCAAGCCGGTCGAAATGGTCGTGCCGTTCGGCGCGGGCGGCGCCACCGACCAGATGGCGCGCTCGGTGCAGGGCATCGTCGCCAAGTACGGCTTCATGAAGCAGCCGATCATCGTCCAGAACAAGGCCGGCGCGAGCGGTGCCGAAGGCCTGCTGGACGTCAAGGGATCGGCCGGCGATGCGTACAAGATCCTGGTGAATTCGTCGGGCATGTTCACCACGCCGATGGCCACCAACCTGCCGTTCAACTGGCGCGACCTGACGCCGGTGGCGGTCATCGCGCTCGACCAGTTCGTGCTCTGGACCAATGCCGACGCGCCGTACAAGAACGTTGCCGATTTCCTGGCCGACGCGAAGAAGGCGCCGGGCAAGCTGAAGATGGGCGGCACCAGCTCGAAGCGGGAAGACAACATCATCACCGCGATGGTCGAGAAGGATGCCGGCGTGAAGTTCGTCTACATCCCGTACAAGAGCGGCAGCGAAGTCGCGACCCAGCTTTCCGGCAAGCACATCGACTCCGACACCAACAACCCGTCGGAATCGGTCGGCCAGTGGCGCGCCGGGCAGCACAAGGCACTGTGCGTGTTTTCCCCGGAACGCATGAGCTACACCGAAAAGGTGACCGACAAGCAGAGCTGGCACGACATCCCCACCTGCAAGGAGCAGGGTCTGGACGTCCAGTACGAGATGATCCGCGTGTTCATGCTGCCGGGTAACGTGCCGGCCGACGTGCAGAAGTTCTACGTCGACCTGATGCGGAAAGTCGTCGCGACGCCCGAGTGGAAAGAGTACACGACGAAGAACGCGCTGAATCCGAAGTTCATCGCCGGCGAAGAGCTGACCACCTACCTGGCCAAGGACGAGAAGGCGCACTACGAGATCATGAAGGAAGCCGGCTTCCTGGCCAACGGCGTCAAGCTGGCCAGCGGCGCCAAGTAATCCTGCTCTCGCAACCTCCGGCCGTCCGGGCCGGAGGACGTGCTTTTTCATTTTCCACATCACCGGCTTTCTGCCATGAGCACACATACCGAGTCGCCGGATCACGACCAGTCCCCGCGCGCCGCAATCAGCCACCGCAATGCCGAACTCATCGTCGGCGCGCTGATGGTGGCGTTCAGCCTCCTCGTGATCGTTTCCAACTACCGGATCGGCGCCGGCTGGTCCGACACCGGTCCGCAAGCCGGCTATTTCCCCCTGCGCATGGGGGTGTTCATCCTGATCGCCAGCATCGCCGTCATCTACCAGGCGATCCGCCGCAACGACCGGTCGTCGTTCGTCGACCGGGAGCAGCTGAAGCTGGTGTCCATCGTGTTCTTCCCGCTGGTGGTGTACGTCGGCGTCCTGGAATTCCTCGGCATCTACGTCGCCTCCGCGCTGTTCATCGGCCTGTTCATGCGTTTCGTCGGCAAGTTCGCCTGGTGGAAGGCGGCCGTCGTGGGCATCGGCATCAACCTGGTGCTGTTCTGGGTCTTCGAAGTGCAGTTCCTCGTGCCGCTGCCCAAGGGGCCGGTCGAAAGCTTGTTCGGATATTGACTGGAATCGAGATGGATAACCTGAATCTCCTGATGCATGGATTCGCCGTCGCCCTGTCGTGGCAGAACGTCGGCTTCATGGCGATCGGCATCCTGCTGGGCATCGTCGTCGGCGTGCTGCCCGGCCTGGGCGGCCCGAACGGCGTGGCGATCCTGCTGCCGCTGACCTTCACGATGAGCCCGACCTCCGCGATCATCATGCTGTCCTGCATCTACTGGGGATCGCTGTTCGGCGGCGCCATCACGTCGGTGCTGTTCAACATTCCTGGCGAGTCGCATTCGGTGGCCACGACCTTCGACGGCTACCCGATGGCCCAGAAGGGGCAGGCCGGGGAAGCCCTCACCAGTTCGTTCACCGGCTCCTTCATCGGCGCGCTGGTCGGCGTGCTGATCATCACCTTCCTGGCGCCGATGGTCGCCAAGTTCGCATTGCGCTTCGGGCCGCCGGAATTCTTCGCGGTGTACCTGCTGACCTTTTGCAGCTTCATCGGCATGGGCAAGGAACCGCCGTTCAAAACCATCGCGTCGATGGCGATCGGGTTCGCGCTGGCGGCCGTCGGGCTCGACACGGTCACCAGCAATCTGCGCCTGACATTCGGCTACAACGAGCTGCTCAACGGCTTCGACTTCCTGATTGCGGTCATCGGGCTCTTCGGCATCGGTGAAATCCTGCTGACGATCGAGGAGGGGCTTTCGTTCAAGGG
>JBQCGO010000081.1:0-17504 GCA_051955575.1 Burkholderiaceae bacterium | reverse complement strand
TCGGCCAGACGTTCTCGGTCTGGTCGGTGATGAAGTTCATGAACACGAGCCGGTCCTTCATCGCGAACGCGTCGCGCAGCGCGCCTTCGACGTCGCCGGGCTTCTCGATCTTCATGCCGACGTGGCCGAACGATTCGGCCAGCAGGTTGAAGTCGGGCAGCGAATCCATGTAGGACTCGGAATAGCGCGAGCCGTAGTCGATTTGCTGCCACTGCCGCACCATGCCGAGGAAGCGGTTGTTCAGCAGGATGATCTTCGGCGTCAGGTGGTACTGCTTGCAGGTGGCGAGTTCCTGGATGCACATCTGGATCGACGCCTCGCCGGTGATGCAGGCGACCGTCGCGCCGGGGTTGGCCATCTGCACGCCCATCGCGTACGGCAGGCCCACGCCCATCGTGCCGAGGCCGCCGGAATTGATCCAGCGGCGCGGCTTGTCGAAGCCGTAGTACTGCGCGGCCCACATCTGGTGCTGGCCGACGTCGGAGGTGATGAACGCGTCGCCGCCGGTGACCTGCCACAGCTTCTCGACCACCGCCTGCGGCTTGATGACGTCGTCGGACGTCGCGTACTTCAGGCACTGGCGCGAGCGCCATTCGTCGATCTGCTTCCACCACGCGGCCAGCGCGGAAGCGTTCGGCTTCGCGTCGCTGGCGTCGAGCTGGGCCAGCAGTTCCTGCAGCACGTCCTTGACGTTGCCGACGATCGGCACGTCGACCTTGACGCGCTTGGAGATCGACGACGGATCGATGTCGATGTGGACGATCTTGCGCGGCTGGGTCGCGAAATGCTTCGGGTTGCCGATCACGCGGTCGTCGAAGCGCGCGCCGATCGCGATCAGCACGTCGCAGTGCTGCATCGCCATGTTGGCTTCGAAGGTGCCGTGCATGCCCGGCATGCCGACGAATTTCTCACCCGAGGCCCGGTAGGCGCCGAGGCCCATCAGCGTGTTGGTGCACGGGAAGCCGAGGCGGTCGACCAGCCGGTTCAGTTCAGGCGCCGCGTCGGCGAGGATCACGCCGCCGCCGGTGTAGATCATCGGCCGCTCGGCCGACAGCAGCAGCTGCACCGCCTTGCGGATCTGGCCGGCATGGCCCTTGTCGACCGGCTTGTAGGAGCGCATCTCGAGCTGCTTCGGATACTCGAAGGCGCACTTGTGCATCGTGATGTCCTTCGGGATATCGACGAGCACCGGGCCAGGGCGGCCGGTCGAGGCGATGTAAAACGCCTTCTTCATCGTCTCGGCGAGATCGCGCACGTCCTTCACCAGGAAGTTGTGCTTGACGCACGGACGGGTGATGCCGACGGTGTCGCACTCCTGGAACGCGTCCTGGCCAATCGCGTGCGACGGCACCTGGCCGGAGATCACGACCATCGGGATCGAGTCCATGTAGGCCGTCGCGAGACCCGTGACCGCGTTGGTCACGCCAGGGCCGGAGGTGACGATCGCCACGCCGACCTTGTTGGAACTGCGGGAGTAGGCATCCGCGGCGTGCACCGCCGCCTGTTCATGCCGGACCAGGACGTGCTGGAACTTGTCCTGGTTGAAGATCGCGTCGTAAATGTAGAGCACTGCGCCACCGGGATAGCCGAACACGTGTTCGACGCCTTCCTCGGCGAGGCAGCGCACGACGATTTCCGCGCCTGTGATTTCTGAGCTCATGTGCCTTCCTTTCAAGGTCCATTGGAAATTGATCGGATGCCCATTCCTGTCGATTGCCGCCCGATGCGTCGGACTCCCGCTTCCCTTTCTGCGCAGCCACGTCGATTCGTCCCGCACGCCTGATGCGGTTCAAACCGGCGCTTGATGCGACTCGTTCGGCGGGGCGCTTGACGCACCCAGGCAAGAATCTCGCGCTTGTGGCGCGGGTCGGGGCAAACAGCTTGTCGAAAACAAAGCACGCCTCGTCAAACGCGGCGTCATGCGCCGCTCTTGCAAGACCGGGTAAAACTCTTCGGATGTCGAAGAACCGATTACGGTAATGCGTTGCAACATTCAGGTCAAGTCAAATCGACATTTTTTCGCCGGCCGGCGGCCCACGGCGTGATTTGCCGGCGGTCCGGCGTTTTTTTGCTAGGATGCGCACAGTTTGGAAAGAGACGGTCCGCGCAATGCGCCAAAGACCGCGCGTCCAGCCCCGTCCCGGAACCGTGCAAAGGTTACAGGCAGGCTTCCGGGCTGTTTCGCCGCTTCCGCCCCACATGGCAACCCACAAAGAACTTTCCGATTTTCTCGAAGGCATCGAGCGGCGCGCCTTCAAGCAGGCGGTGTATGCCGTCCGCAAGGACGAAGCGGCGCTCGACATCGTCCAGGATGCGATGATCAAGCTTGCCGAAAAATACGGAGACAAGCCGGCCGCCGAACTGCCGATGCTGTTCCAGCGCATCCTGCAGAATACGATTCACGATCATTTCCGCCGCGAGAAGGTCCGGTCGACCTGGGTCAGCCTGTTCTCGAGCCTGAGCGGCGCGGGCGACGGCGAAGACGATGCCGATCCGCTCGACTCCCTGCAAGGCGATCCCGACCAGCCGCAATCCGAGTCCGGCGCCGACCGGCTGGAGCGCAAGCAGGTACTGACGGCGATCGATCAGGAAATCCAGAAGCTCCCTACCCGTCAACGGGAAGCCTTCCTGATGCGTTATTGGCAGGACCTGGATGTGGCCGAAACCGCTGCGGCGATGGGATGCACCGAAGGCAGCGTCAAAACCCATTGCTCACGCGCAACGCATGCGCTGGCGCGCGCACTGAAATCCCGAGGAATCAGTCTATGAACACCAACGAGATCGACTTCGCGTACCGGGTGCGCCAGGCGCTCAACGAGAGCGCCGATGTGTTGTCGCACGATGCCGCCGACCGTCTTCATGCCGCGCGTACGGCCGCGCTGACGCGTAAGAAGCCGGATGCTCCGGCCCGGGTTGCCGCCGTGCGTTTGTCGCCGGCCGCTTCCGGCAATCGCTCCGTCTCGTTGTTCTCGCCCTGGCTCGGCCGTCTCGGCGTGCTGTTGCCGATCGTCGCCGGCATCGTCCTGTTCATCGGCCTGTACCAGTTCGAACAGCAGAAGCGGATCGCCGACGCGGCCGACATCGACGCGGCCGTGCTGTCGGACGAACTGCCGCTGTCGGCCTACCTCGATCACGGCTTCACTGCATACCTCGCGAGGCACGGAGACTAGAAATGCCTTTCGTGCCGTACAAGCGGCAGCGCCGCCGGCCGGTTGCGGCGATGCTTCTCGCCGTCGCCATGTTTGCGCGCCCGGCATTTTCCGCGCCCGTTCAGCCGGCACCGCAGGTTGTTCAGCCTGCGCGCAACGAGGCGAAACCGGCATGGGCCGAACTTTCGAGCGCTCAGCGCGACGCCCTGGCGCCGCTTTCCAGCGAATGGAGCGGGATGGACGCCCTGCATAAGCGCAAGTGGCTGACCGTCGCGGCGCGTTTCGCGACGATGACCCCCGACGCCCAGCAGCGGTTGCATGAACGGATGCGCGACTGGATCGGCCTCACCCCCGAGCAGAGGCGTCTGGCGCGCGAAAGCTATTACCGCGCGAAGCGGCTCGGACCGCGCGAGAAGACCGAGAAATGGGAGCAGTACCGCCAACTGCCCGAAGAACAGAAGCGCAAGCTGGCAGAAAAGGCGCCTGCCAAGCGGCGCGTGACACGACTGCCCCCGGCGCATGCGGTACCTCATCCGGTGCCGCCGATCAAGGCGACGCCTTCGGCCGGCAAGCCGCACGGCGCGCCATCGTCACCTGCCGCACCGGTCCTGCCCGCCGCAACGGTTGCCGCGCCTGCCGCAACGCCTGCCTTGCCATCGGCGTCCGCGCCTCCCGTCGCCGATTCCCCTGTCGCGGCCCCGGCCGCAACGACCACGCCAGCCGCACCGCAGGAGAAATGACGATGTCCGTTCCGGTTGTCGCGCCGTCGCTCAAACGACGGCTGAGCAGCATGGCGTATGAGTTGATGCTGCTGTTCGGCGTCGTGTTCATCTCCGGCTGGCTGTTTTCCACCCTGCTCCAGCAACGCCATGCGCTGTACCTGCGCCATGCCTTGGAAGCGTGGCTGTTTGCGGTGCTAGCCTGCTATTTCGTCTGGTTCTGGCGGCATGGCGGCCAGACGCTGGCGATGAAGACCTGGCGCATCCGATTGGTCGCGGTCGACGGCGGCGCGCTGTCGCTGTCGCGCGCGATCGGTCGTTTCCTGCTTGGATGGCTCTGGATTCTTCCGGGACTGCTCGCAGCGTGGCTGTTGCATGCAAAGGGGTGGATGCTGGTGCTGATCCCGACGGCCAACGTGCTGGCCTGGGCATCTACGGCCCTGCTCGACCCGCAGCGCCAGTTCCTGCACGACCGTCTCGCCGGCACCCGCCTGATCAGCGTCGGCGCGGCCTGAGCGCCAGCCGGAAACGGCAATGCGCCTTCCGCGCCTGCCGACCGTTTCGTTGCTCGCGGCCCGATGATCGCCCGCATCGCTCGCCGGCTTCTGCTGTTCCAGCTTGCTTGCGCAGCCGGTATCGGAATCGCGTTCGCGCGCGCTGCCATGCTGCCCGTCTGGAGTGCCTTTGTTGCCGGCATCGCCATGGTCCTTGCCGTGCGGCTGACCATCACCGCCAACAATTTCCGCCTGGCGATCCGCTACGCCGACAATCCCGACGCATGGTCGAATCTGGGGCTTTCCGCACGGTGCCGGCTGCTGTTCGGCGAGTGGCGCGCAACCCTCTATGCATCGTCCTGGTCGATGGCGTTTCCCCGTCGCGGCCGGTTTCCGACGGCGGCACCCGACGCCGATTGCGCGGCACTGCTGGTGCACGGCTACGGCTGCAACGCCGGCTTCTGGCGCCCGCTGGGAAAGGTCCTGCTCGCTGCCGGCGTGCCGCATTGCGCGATCACCCTCGAACCGGCATTCGGCAGCATCGACGATTACGCCGCGCCGATCGCCGACGCGGTGCGTCGGCTGCAGGCGGAAACCGGCGCTCGCCGCATCGTCGTCGTCGCGCACAGCATGGGCGGGCTTGCGCTGCGCGCCTGCCTGCGGCAGGACGCACTGGCGGCGGTGACGTCGATCGTCACGCTGGGCACGCCGCACCACGGCACGGTGCTCGCCCGCTACGGCCTAGGCAAGAACTGCCGGCAGATGGCGCGTCCGCCGGACGGCGCAGGCGAATGGCTGCGCCGGCTGGCCGACGCCGAAACGCCGGCGCTACGGGCGCGCTTCGTATCGATCCGCTCGCGTCACGACAACATCGTCGCGCCGCAGGCATCGGCATGCCTGCAGGGCGCACGCAATATCGCGCTCGACGGTATCGGTCACGTGGAGATGGGATCGCACCCTCGGGTGCTGGAACTGGTGATGGCGGAAATCGCGCGCGCGAGTGCCGCAGCGTCCCGCCTTGCCGCGCATTGACGGCGCGGCCGGATGGTCAGCGCAGACCGCCGAAGCAGATCGCGAGCAGGTGATCGACGATCTGGCGATCGGTGAACTGACCGGTCGCCTTCAGGTAGTCCACGCTCGGGTCGCAGGACCGCGCATACAGCGTGAACAGCACCACTTCGTTCGGCAGATCCCGGCGGATCAGGCCGTCGCGCCTGGCCTGCGCGATCAATCCACCGAGAATCTCGTTCAGGTCGAGCACCTTGCCGATGTATTTCATGTTGCCGACCAGCGATTCCCGCAGGACGGTGTTCTCGGAAGGCAGCGTCGGCAGACCACCCTCCATACGCATGGTCAGCGCCCATTCGAGCAGCGCGCGCAGCCGGTCGATTGCCGCCATGTCGGCAGGCTGGGCGCGCACGTAATCGAGCGTGCGTTCCAACAGCCGGATCATCGCGGCGCCGGCGAGCGCCTCCTTCGACGGAAAGTGCTTGTAGAGGCTGGCCTTCGCGATCCCGACTTCGGCCGCGACCTCGTCCATCGTCATCAGGTCATAGCCCTTGCGGGACAGGAGGCCGTGCACGGCATCGAGGATCGCGCTTTCCCGCACGATCAATTGTCTTTCCTTGAAAGAAAGCTTAGGCGCGGTCGTCATCGTTAGATCGTCGAACTCAATCGGGTAATGTATAAACAGGAAACTGCCGCGTCTGCGCGCGGTCTCGGTCGCAGCGGGGAACGTCGGGAAAGGAAACGCAATCGCTGGCGCGACCTGTGATTATTATTGAAATTCCATGATCAATGGATGAAAAGAATCGTCCAGGCGTTGAACGAGGCGCAGGGTTTCCAGTCGCACAACGGCACCGCCGACGCGGCGCTTTCAATCGGACTCGATAGCCTCGCTGCGGCCTCGAGGCTATCGAGTCCGATTGCCGAGCCATCGAGCGGCGAAGCGAGCCGCGGCTCGCCAGCGCATCCCGCATCCCGATCGGCGTTCCTATCACGAAAAGAGTCCTTATGCGTTCATTGTGCATCTACTGCGGCGCCTCTCACGGCAACTCACCGCGCTACGCCGAAGCCGCCGTCACCCTCGCGCGAGAATTGGTGCGGCACGATCTGGCCCTCGTCTATGGCGGTGGCAACATCGGCCTGATGGGCCGGATCGCCGACGCCGTGCTGGAACTCGGCGGCCGGGCAATCGGCGTGATCCCGCAGGCGTTGCTGGACCGCGAGGTCGGCCATCGTGGGCTGACCGAACTGCACATCGTCGCCGACATGCATGCGCGCAAGGCAATGATGGCCGAGCTGGCCGACGGCTTCGCCGCCCTGCCCGGCGGCTTCGGCACGATGGAGGAATTGTTCGAGATGCTGACCTGGGCGCAGCTCGGCTTCCACGCCAAGCCAGTCGGCCTGCTCAACGTCGCCGGCTTCTATGATCCGCTGCTGGCCTTCGTGCGGCACCAGGTCGCCGAAGGCTTCCTGCCGCCCGACAATGCGGCCCTGCTGCATGCCGACGCCGATCCGGCGCGATTGGTCGAGACACTGCGCCGCGCCCATCCGGCGGCGCCGCCCGGTGCGCTGCCGCCGGACGTGGCGAAGAAGCTGGTCTGACGCGACTCGCCGGCCGCGCGCTACGCCGGCAGCGCCTGCCGGAAATCGGCGACCAGGTCGTCGGTATCCTCGATGCCGACCGAGACGCGGATCAGCGATTCGGCGATGCCCATGCTGGCGCGCCACTCCGGCCCCATCTCGTAGAAGATCGTGTGGGCGACCGGGATCACCAGCGTGCGGGTATCGCCGAGATTGCTCGCCGAGACCGCCAGTTGCAGGCGATTCAGATAATCGAAGCAGTCGATGCCGTCGGCCAGTTCGAAGCTGAACAGGCTGCCGAACGCGCGGAACAGCCGCTGCGCCAGCGCGTGCTGCGGATGCGACGGCAGGCCAGGATAATGCACCGCCGCGACGCGCGGATCGGCCGCCAGCATTCGGGCCAGCGCCATCGCGTTCGCGCATTCGCGGTCCATCCGCAGCGCCATGGTTTCGGCGCCGACCGCGAGATGGTGCGCGGCCTCCGGGCCGAGCGAGGCGCCGAAGTCGCGCAACGCCTTGGCGCGGATCTGCGCAATGCCCCACTGCGGCGCGGCCGCGCGCTTGTAGTTGTCGTAGATGTTCGGGAATGCGGTCCAGTCGAACAGGCCGGTGTCGGTGACGCTGCCGCCGAGCGCGTTGCCGTGGCCGCCGATCGACTTGGTCAGCGCATTCACCACCAGGCTTGCGCCGACCGTCTTCGGCCGGAACAGGTAGGGCGAGGTCATCGTGTTGTCGACGACGTACAGGATGCCTTTCTCGCGGCACAGCGCGCCGATCCTTTCCAGATCCGCGACTTGGGTGCGCGGGTTGGCGATGGTTTCGACGAACACCAGGCGCGTGGCCGGCGTCAATGCCGCTTCGACCTGGGCGACGTCGGTCGCATCAACGAAACTCACGCCGACGCCCTGCCGCCCCACCGTCTGCCACAGGCTGTTGGTATTGCCGAACAGGAAGGCCGACGACACCACGTGATCGCCCTCGCGCAGCAAACCCTGCACCAGCGCGCCGATCGCGGCCATGCCGGTGGCGAAGCAGACGGTCGCGATGCCGTCTTCCATTCGGGTGACCTTGTCCTCCAGCGCGGCGACGGTCGGGTTGCCCTGCCGGCCGTAGCGGTAGCCGGGCTTCCTGCCCTGGAACACCTCGGCCAGTTCGCGCGCGTCGTCGTAGCCGAAGGTCACCGAGTTGTGGACCGGCTTGTGCAGCGAACCGTGCTCGATCGGCTTTTGCCGGTCGCTGTGCAGGACGGTGGTGGTGAAGCCGTAATCGCGTGGATCGCTCATCACCGTCGCCTCAGTCGACTTGCGCGAGATTCAGGCTGAGCTGGGACCGCACCGCTTCCTCGCCGCCTTCGGATTTCGGATTGCCGCGGTTGAATTCGACCCGGTCCAGGTAGTCGCGCGAAATGTCGCCGGTCACGTAGATACCGTCGAAGCAGGACGCCTCGAACTGGGTCAGTGCCGGGTTGACGTCGGAGATCGAGCGCTTCAACGCGTCGAGGTCCTGGTAGACCAGCGCGTCGGCGGTGATCTCGCGGCAGACTTCCTCGTCGGTGCGGCCGTAGGCGATCAGCTCGCCGCGGGTCGGCATGTCGATGCCGTAGACGTTCGGGAACTTCACCGGCGGCGCGGCCGACGCGAAGATCACCCGCTTGGCGCCGGCTTCGCGCGCCATCTGCACGATCTCGCGGCTGGTGGTGCCGCGCACGATCGAATCGTCGACCAGCAGCACCGTCTTGCCCTTGAACTCGGAAGCGATTGCATTGAGCTTCTGGCGCACCGACTTCTTGCGCGTGGCCTGGCCCGGCATGATGAAGGTGCGGCCGATGTAGCGGTTCTTGATGAAGCCTTCGCGATACTCGATGCCGAGCTTCAGCGCCAGTTCCATCGCGGCCGGACGCGACGAATCCGGGATCGGCATCACCACGTCGATGTCGCCGGTCGAGAACTCGCGCCGGACCTTGTCTGCCAGGTATTCGCCCATCTTCAGCCGCGTCGCGTAGACCGAGGCGCCGTCGATCACCGAATCCGGCCGCGCGAGGTAGACGTACTCGAACGCGCACGGGTTCAGGCTCGGGTTTTCCGCGCACTGGCGGTGGTACAGCTTGCCGTCGATGTCGATGAAAATCGCTTCGCCGGGCATTACGTCGCGCAGGAAGCGGAAGCCCAGGCCCTCGAGCGCGACCGATTCGCTGGCCACCAGGTACTCGATGCCCTGCTCGGTCTCGTTGAAGCCGATGCACAGCGGGCGGATGCCGAACGGATCGCGGAACGCCAGCAGGCCGTAGCCGGCGATCTGCGCGACCACCGCGTAGGAACCGCGCACCCGCTTGTGCAGGACAGAGACCGCCTTGAACAGCGTGGACGGATCGAGCGAATAGCCGGTGGTGGCTTCCTGGATCTCGTGCGCCAGCACGTTCAGCAGCACCTCGGTATCCGAGTCGGTGTTGATGTGCCGCCGGTCGTTCTTGAACATCTCGCGCTTCAGCTGATCCCAGTTGGTCAGGTTGCCGTTGTGCGCGAGGATGATGCCGAACGGGGCGTTGACGTAGAACGGCTGCGCTTCTTCCGCGCTGGTCGATCCGGCGGTCGGATAGCGCACCTGGCCGATGCCCGCGGTACCGGGCAGCGAGCGCATGTTGCGGGTGCGGAAGACGTCGCGCACCAGGCCGTTCGCCTTGTGCATGAAAAACCCGTTGCCGGAATTGGTCGCGATGCCGGCCGCATCCTGGCCGCGATGCTGGAGCAGCAGCAGCGCGTCGTAGATCAGCTGGTTGACCGGGCTCTGGGAAACGACACCGACGATGCCACACATGATGTGGACTCCTTAACGAAAAATCAGAACGTAACGTGCCTGGCAAGTTCACCGGGCAGGAAAGGCTTGGCGGTCCGGGCGGCGGATTCCGCCATCGGACTGAGCAGAGCATCGCGCCAGAAAGGCTGCTTCGGAATCGAGGTCATCCCGCACAGCAATACCGCCGCCAGCACCAGGATCAGACCGCGCGCGAGGCCGAACAGGCCGCCCAGGCCGCGGTCGGCGACCGTCAGGCCGCTGGCGCGGATCGCCGCGTCGACCGCCATCGCCAGCAGCGCCATCAGGAGCCGCACGCCGATGAACAGCGCCACGAAAGCGACGATCAGCCGGGTCGTCGCGCCGGGAATCGCGTCCGGCAGCAGCACGGCCAGCGCCTCGCCATAGGCATTGGCGACGAGGAACGCCACCACCCAGCTCGCCAGCGACAGGATTTCGCGCATCAGGCCGCGCAGCAGGCTGATCAGCACCGAGCAGACCAGCACGAACAGCACCAGGTAATCAAAGATCGTCACGACCTTTCGTGCGCAATGCCGCTGCGGCTCAATTCGGCACGACCGAGCCGGACAGTCCCAGCGTGCTCAGCTTGGCGCGGACGCGCTCGGCTTCCTCGCGGCTGGCGTACGGGCCGGTACGGATGCGGATGCGTTCGCCGGCATGGGTCGAGACCTTCTGCGTGTAGGAATGGATGCCGGCACCGGACAGCTTGTGCTGCAGTTCGCTCGCTTTTTGCGGCGAGGACAGCGCCGCCACCTGCAGCACCACCTTGCCGCCGCGGTCGCCGGCATTGCGTTCCTCGGCATGCGCCGTCTTCTTCGGATTGCCTTCGAGCAGCGCCAGTGCGCGTGCCGTGTCGCGCTCGTTGGCGGACGTCGGAGCCGACGGTTTCGGTTCCGTTTTGCGCGACGCGGTCTCACCGCTCGTCAGGCTGACGCGATCGACTTCGGGCGGCCGCACCTTCGGCGGCGTCTGGGCGGAAGCGACAGTCTTCGGTTCTGAAGCAGGTTTCGGTTCGGGAGCGACTGCCTTCGTCTCGGCGACAAGCTTCCTCGGCTCGGCAGCCGGCTTGGCGGTCGGTGCGGCGTCGACCGACTGTGACGGCTTGGTTCCGACCGCGGGCGGCGGTTCGATGATTCCGTCGGACGGATCGGCATCCATCGGCGATGCGTGCGGCGCATCCGGTCCGTCCGGCTTGCGGCGGGCGGCGGTGCGGTCGGCCGGATCGCGCGACGGGATCTGGATCGCGATGTCCTCGCCGACCGGTTTCGGTTCGGCATCGAACACCATCGGCAGGCCGACGATCAGCGCCAGCACCAGCGTGACCGCTCCGACCAGCCGCCTGCGCGCCCGCTTCTTCTCGGGCAGCAGCGGATCGGTTGGCTTGTTCTGTCTGGATTTGGCACTTTGCCGGCGCCGCGGGCGCGGCTCGGCGGCGTCCTCGGCGCGGGAATAGATGCTGCCGTCGCTGTCGTCGCCGGCCGCTGTTTCCTGCTTGTTTCTGCGGAAGAATGTGAGCATGCCCATGCGGTCGTCGCGGCAGTCTTCAGTGATGTCCGGATCGCCGCGCCTGCATGACGCCGGCGACGGTGACGAACGATCCGAAAACCGCAATTCTATCATTCTCGCCTGCCCGCCGAAGCGCATCGGCATAGGCGTCGGCGGGTGTTGCGAAGGTGGAAATCGTGCTTTCCGCGTCGAGGCCGGACTGGGATTCGACGCCGGCGTCGACCAGCTTTTGCCGCAGCGCGGCGGCGGTCGCGGCACGCGGCGTCGGCAGGTCGGTCAGGCACCAGTGGTCGATCCTTCCCTTCAACTGCGCGACGATGCCGTCGATATCCTTGTCGGCCATCGCACCGAACACCGCATAGGTGTACGGATGGAAACCCATGTTGTCGAGGTTCTGGGCCAGCGTGGCGGCTGCGTGTGGGTTATGCGCAACATCGAGGATCACCAGCGGCTGGCCCGGCAATACCTGGAAGCGGCCGGGCAGATCCACGGTCACCAGGCCGGTGCGCACGTCCTGCGCGCCGACCGGCAGGCGCAGGCGCAACACTTCGAGCGCCGCCAACGCGGCGGACGCGTTCAGCAACTGGTTGGCGCCACGCAACGCGGGATAGCCGAGCGCCACCCGGCGCTGGGTCCGGCCGCCGTAGTTCCACTGCTGCTTGTCGCCGTTGTAGTTGAAGTCGCGGCCGAACAGCCAGAGATCGGCGCCGATCGCCTCGGCGTGGCGCACCAGCGACTGCGGCGGCATCGGGTCGCCGCAGATTGCGGCACGTCCCGGGCGGAAGATACCGGCTTTCTCGAAGCCGATCGCCTCGCGCGTGTTGCCGAGATACTCGGCATGGTCGATGTCCACGCTGGTGACGATCGCGACGTCGGCGTCGATCACATTGACCGCATCCAACCGCCCGCCCAAACCGACCTCGAGGATCGCCGCGTCCAGTCCGGCCTCGGCGAACAGCAGCAGGATCGCCAGCGTAGTGAATTCGAAATAGGTCAGCGAGACGTCGCCGTGCGCCGCCTCCACTTTCTCGAACGCGGCCACGAACGCCGCGTCGTCCAGCGGCCGGCCGTCGATCCGCGCGCGTTCGTTGAAGTCGATCAGGTGCGGGGAGGTGTAGAGGCCGACCCGGTAGCCGGCGTGCAGCAGGATCGATTCCAGCATCGCGCAGGTCGAGCCCTTGCCGTTGGTGCCGCCGACGGTGATCACCGGGCAGTCGAATCCGATACCGAGCCGGTCGCGCACCTGCCCGACCCGCTCGAGGCCCAGGTCGATCTGCTTCGGATGGCGCGCTTCCAGCAGCGTCAGCCAATCGGCGAGCGTGGTCGGTGTGGTCGGCATCGTAATTTTTCAGGCAGGAAAGAGAAAATCGCGATCAGCGACCGATATGCGGCCGGTCCGCGATTCGTAAAGTGCCCGTCGGAAAAGAAAAAGCCCGGACGCTGAGCGCTCCGGGCTCGATCACTCCGCGCGGATTCAGGCCACCGTGTCGGCCGGCTGGTTCTGCAGCAGCGCCAGCAGTCGCGCGATTTCCTCGCGCATCTTGCGGCGGTCGACGATCATGTCGACCGCGCCCTTCTGCACCAGGAATTCCGCGCGCTGGAAGCCTTCGGGCAGCTTCTCACGTACCGTATTCTCGATCACGCGCGGCCCGGCGAAGCCGATCAGCGCCTTCGGCTCGGCCATCACCACGTCGCCCATGAAGGCGAACGAGGCGGACACGCCGCCCATGGTCGGATCGGTCAGCACGCTGATGAACGGCAGCCGCTTCTCCGACAGTTGCGTCAGCATCGCGGTGGTTTTCGCCATCTGCATCAGCGACAGCAGGCCTTCCTGCATCCGGGCGCCGCCGGTCGCGGTGATGCAGATGAACGGCACGCGCTGATCGAGCGCCGCCTGGGCGCCGCGCGCGAAGCGCTCGCCGACCACCGAGCCCATCGAGCCGCCCATGAATTCGAACTCGAAGCAGGCCACTACCACCGGCAGCGTCATGATCGCGCCGCCCATGACCACCAGCGCGTCGGTCTCGCCGGTCGCGTCCATCGCGGCCTTCAGGCGGTCCGGGTATTTCTTGCTGTCCTTGAACTTCAGCGAATCGACCGGCAACGCGTCCTGGCCGATTTCATAACGTCCGCCCGAGTCGAGCAGCGCGTCGAGCCGCTCGCGCGCGCGGATGCGCATGTGGTGGTTGCACTTCGGGCAGACGTGCAGGTTCGATTCGAGGTCGGTGCGGTACAGCACCGCCTCGCAGGACGGGCACTTGACCCACAGTCCTTCGGGGATCGATTTCCGGGTTCCCGGCTCGCTGCGCTGGATGCGCGGCGGCAGCAGTTTCTCAAGCCAGCTCATGATGACCTCGTCTTTTCAGCGAGCCGCATTGTACCGTTTGGTCCAAGCTTCGTCTTCTGGAATCAGGCCGGCAGGCCGGCATCGACCGGCCGCTCGTCGAGCGCGGTCCGGATGCCGCGCAGGAAGCGTCCGGCCGCCTCGACCGCCTGCTCGCGCGGCTGGTTTTCCATTTCCTGGATGATCCGGCTGCCAATCACCACCGCGTCGGCGACTGAAGCCACTGCCTTCGCGGTCGCCGCGTCGCGGATGCCGAAGCCGACGCCGATCGGCAGCTTCACGTGTTGACGGATCGCCGCGATGCGCGCGGCTACCTCGGCGGTGTCGATGTGGCCGGCACCGGTCACCCCCTTGAGCGAGACGTAATAGGTGAAGCCGCTGCTGATGCGCGCCACCTGCCGAATGCGCGCATCGGTCGAGGTCGGCGCCAGCAGGAAGATCGGGTCGAGCCCGCGCTGCCGCATCTTCTGCGCGAATTCCTCGCATTCCTCCGGCGGGTAGTCGACCACGATGGTGCCATCCACGCCGGCCGCGGCCGCCGCCTCGATGAACGCGTCCACGCCGAAGCGCTCGATCGGATTGGCGTAGCCCATCAGCACCACCGGCGTGCGGTCGTTCGTGCGGCGGAATTCGGTCACCTGCGCCAGCACGTCGCGCAGGCCGACGTTCCACTTGAGCGCGCGCTCGCAGGCGCGCTGGATCACCGGGCCTTCGGCCATCGGATCGGAAAACGGCACGCCGAGTTCCAGGATGTCGGCGCCCGCCTCGACCAGCGTGTGCATCAGCGGCACGGTCAGTTCGGGCGCGGGATCGCCCGAGGTGACGAACGGGATCAGCGCGGTACGGCGCTGGGCGGCGAGCGCGGCGAAGACGGGGGCGATGCGGGACATGAGGCCTCTGCGTGACGGATGTTTCTGGTTATGGCGTCGGGCGAGTCAGCCGCCCAGCCGCTGCGCGACGGTATGCATGTCCTTGTCGCCGCGCCCCGACAGGTTCACGAGGATGACTTTGTCTTTCGGCAGCGTCGCGGCCAGCTTCTCGGCGTAGGCGAGCGCATGCGACGACTCGAGCGCCGGGATGATGCCCTCGATCCGGCAGCACTTGCGGAACGCGTCCAGCGCCTCGTCGTCGGTGACGCTGACGTATTCGGCGCGGCCGGCGTCCTTCAGCCAGGCGTGCTCGGGACCGACGCCGGGGTAATCGAGGCCGGCCGAGACCGAGTGCGTCTCGATGATCTGTCCGTTCTCGTCCTGCAAGAGATAGGTCCGGTTTCCATGCAGCACGCCGGGCACGCCGGCGGTCAGCGATGCCGAGTGCCGGCCGGTGTCCAGCCCCTCGCCGGCCGCCTCGACGCCAATCAGCTTCACGTCGGGAAAGCCGATGTACGGATAGAAGATGCCCATCGCGTTCGAGCCGCCGCCGATGCAGGCCAGCACGTAATCCGGCTGCCGGCCGGCCATCTCCGGCATCTGCGCGATGCACTCGTTGCCGATCACCGACTGGAAATCGCGCACCATCATCGGGTACGGATGCGGCCCGGCGACCGTGCCGATGATGTAGAAGGTGTTCTCGACGTTGGTCACCCAGTCGCGCATCGCTTCGTTCAGCGCATCCTTCAGCGTCTTCGAGCCGGACTCGACCGGCACCACGGTGGCGCCGAGCAACTCCATCCGGTAGACGTTCTGCACCTGCCGCTTGACGTCCTCGCTGCCCATGTAGACCACGCATTCGAGCCCGAAGCGGGCGCAGATGGTCGCGGTCGCCACGCCGTGCTGGCCGGCGCCGGTCTCGGCGATCACGCGCGGCTTGCCCATGCGCTTGGCGAGCAGCGCCTGGCCGATCACGTTGTTGATCTTGTGCGCGCCGGTGTGGTTCAGGTCTTCGCGCTTGAGATAGATCTGCGCGCCGCCGGCCAGCTCGGACCAGCGCTTGGCGTGGTAGATCGGGCTCGGGCGGCCGACGAAATGGATCAGCTCGTCGTGGAATTCGGCGAGGAACGCGGGATCGTGCTGGTAGCGGGCGTAGCAGGCCTTCAGTTCGTCGAGCGCGTGCGTGAGCGTCTCGGACACGAAGCTGCCGCCGTAGGGGCCGAAGTGACCCCGGGCGTCCGGAAGGTCGTACGAATTCTGTTCAGAGCCCTGATCGAGGGCGTGGGAAGCGGTCATGATGGTTTTGCCGGTCAGCGATGGTTGGCGGCGAAGCCGGCGGCGTGGTCCGCCCGGACGACTTCGCCGATGAAGGCCTGGATTTTCGCCGCGTCCTTGATGCCCTTGGCAGACTCGACGCCGCTACTGACGTCCAGCCCGAGCGGGCGCACGCGGGATACCGCCTCGGCCGCGTTTTGCACGGTCAAGCCACCACTCAAAACGACCCGAGGCGCGAGATCTTCTGGAATGACGGACCAATCGAAACCCTTTCCGCTGCCGCCGTAGCCTTCCACGAACGCATCGAGCAAGAGGCCGGCGAACCATGCGCTTGCCGAGCGGCAGTCGCGTTCCAATTCTAGCAAATCGCTTCCCCGGGTTTCGGGTCGGATCCTGACGGCCTTGAGGAACGGCCGGCGCACGCGTTCCGCAATCCGGGCGCAGTCGGCCGGCGTCTCGTCGCCATGGAACTGCAGCAGGCCGAGCGGCGCACGCTCGACGATCGCGGCGACGTCGTCGGCATCGGCGTTGACGAACAGCCCGACGCCTGTCACGAATGGCGGCAGTTTCGTCATCAGCGCTGCCGCCCCGCCGGCGTCGACGTTGCGCGGACTCGGCGGATAAAAGACGAAACCGACGGCGTCCGCGCCGGCGTCCGCGGCGGCGGCCACGTCCTGCGGGCGGGTCAGGCCGCAGATCTTGACCCGGGTTCGGCGATTCATGTCGTTGACGAATGTACGGATACGGAGGAACGGAAGGTTCGACGGCGATCCGCCGCAAGGCCGGCGGCGGATGGCGGGCGGCCCGTATTGTAATCCCGCCGCGTCCGTGTGCAGCGCACCGGCCGCCGTTGCATCAACCCGGAAGGTCGAGCGGCCCCGATCGGTGCGGCAATTTCCATCGAGCGTCGTAATCGACCTTCGCCAGATACAGCCCATCGGGAAAAAAGGTCGGTGCCGCGAGACTGCGATCGCGCCTGGCCAGAATCTCGCCGATCCATGCCGGCGGCCGGCTGCCCTGGCCGACCAGCACCAGCGAACCGACGATGTTGCGCACCATGTGGTGCAGGAAGGCGTTCGCGCGCAGCGTGAAGACCAGGATGTCGCCGCGACGTTCGATGCCGATGGCTTCCATGGACCGCACCGGCGACGTCGACTGGCATTCGGCGGCCCGGAACGCGGAAAAATCGTGCGTGCCGATCAGATGCGCCGCGGCATCGCGCATCGTTTCCGCCTCGAGCGGACGAAACACCCATCCGACCCGCCCGGCCAGCAGCGGCGAGCGGACTGGGTTGTTGTAGACCAGATAGCGATAGGTGCGCGCGATCGCGCTGAAGCGGGCATGGAATCCGTCCGCCGATGCCTCGCCGACCTCGCAGGCCCAATGCACTGCGATCGACGACGGCAGAAAACTGTTGACGCCGCGCACCCAGGAAGACAGCGGCCGCTCCAGCGGCGTGTCGAAATGCACGACCTGCTCGAGCGCGTGCACACCGCGATCGGTGCGGCCCGCACAGACCGTCGGGATCCGGGTCTGGGTGAATTCCTGCAGCGCCGCCTCCAGCGCGTCCTGCACCGTAAGTCGATGCGGCTGTGTCTGCCAGCCTTGCCAGCATGCGCCGTTGTATTCGACGCCGATCGCGATTCGTTTCATCGGCATGGCCGTTGTCTGCGTAGCGGGCGCCGGGGGGGGCGGGGGCCCCCAGAAAAAATGGCGCGGCCGGGCGGGGGGCCCCCCCGCACCCCCCCCCC
>JBQCGO010000080.1:0-5443 GCA_051955575.1 Burkholderiaceae bacterium | reverse complement strand
CACCGTCCGGCCACCGATCTGCCATAGGAGCTTTGCGCAATGTCTGAAGAACGCCATGCCGGACTGGGAATCCACGCGCTCGATCCGGGCGAGGCCGGCGCCGGTACCAGCGAGCTGCTGAAGCGGCGTCAGGTGCTGCGCCGCGCGAAGATCGCCACCGCGGTGGTGCTGGTCCTGCTCGCCCTGGGCGCGGCGCGCACCATTCTCAGCCGGGTCGGCAACGCGCACGCGCTGGAAGCCGGCACCGCCGAGCGTGCGACGCCATACGTCCGGGTCGCGCAGCCGAAGACCGGCGAGGCCGGCCGCACGCTGGCGCTGCCGGGCACGCTGCAGGGCTTCGTGCAGTCGCCGATCTCGGCGCGCGCCAGTGGCTACCTGCGGCGCTGGACCAAGGACATCGGCAGCCGCGTCGCCAAGGGTGAACTGCTGGCGGTGCTGGAAACCCCGGAAATCGACCAGCAGCTGTCGCAGGCGGTGGCGGCGCGCCAGCAGGCCGCGTCCAGCCTCGCGCTCGCGCAGAGCACGATGGCGCGCTGGGAAGCGCTGCGCAAGAAGGACGCGGTGTCGCAGCAGGAACTCGACGAGCGCCGCAGCGCGGCCACGCAGGCGCGCGCCAATCTCGCGGCGGCCGGCGCCAACGTCGAGCGGCTGCGCCAGCTCGAATCGTTCAAGCGGATCGAGGCGCCGTTCGCCGGCGTCATCACGCGGCGCAACGTCGACGTCGGCGACCTGATCGACGCCGGCAGCGGCCGCACGCTGTTCGTGCTGACCCAGGCCGACCCGCTGCGCATCTACGTGAACGTGCCGCAGTCGTACGCGCAACTGGTCAAGACCGGCCAGCCGGTCGAGGTCACGCAGGCCGAGCTGCCAGGGCAGGTATTCCACGGCAAGGTCGCGCGCACCGCGGCGTCGATCGACGCCGCCACCCGCACGATGCAGATCGAGGTCGCGCTGCCCAACCGCGACGGCGCGCTGCTGCCCGGCGCCTACGTGCAGGTCGCGCTGCCGCTGCAGGCCAGCCAAGCGCTGACGGTTTCCACCAACGCGCTGATGTTCGGCGAGGAAGGCGTGCGCGTGGCGGCGGTCGATGTCGACGGCCGCGTGCGCCTGCGCCCGGTTTCGCTCGGCCGCAACTACGGCCAGACGGTCGAGGTGCTCGACGGCATCGGCGCGTCCGACCGGCTGGTGCTGAATCCGTCCGACTCGCTGGCCGACGGCGACCGCGTCGCCGTCGCGCCGGAAGCCGTTCCCGCGAAGAAGAAACTGGCGGCGGCCGCCGCCGCGAAGGAAGCGCAGTGACGCGCAAGACCGCCCTGGCGCTGTCAATGACGGCGCTGCTCGCCGGCTGCGCCGCCGGTCCCGACTACCGCAGGCCCGAGATCGGGATGCCGGCCGCATGGAAAGTGGAAGCGCCCTGGCGCGCCGCCGCGCCGCACCACGCCGCGGCCCAGGGACCGGGGGGGAACGCGTTCGGCGACGCCAAGCTCGACGCGTTGGAGCGCCGCGCGCTGGCCGACAGCCCGACGCTGGCGATCGCCGCCGCGCGCCTCGCGCAGGCCCGGTCGACGCTCGATGCCGCGACCGCGGCGCGCTATCCGCAGCTCGGCGTCAACGTCCGCGACGCGCGCCAGCGGATTTCCGGCAACCGGCCGCTGACCAACTACAACTCGCCGAATTTCTCGACCACGCAGAACGACTACGCGGCATCGCTGACTGCGAGCTACGAAGCCGATTTCGCGGGGCGGGTGCAGCGCTCGATCGAGGGCGCGCAGGCGTCTGCCGAGCAATCGGCGCGCGACCTCGAAAACGTCCGGCTGCTGCTGACCGCCGACGTCGCGACCGCGTACTTCAACCTGCGCGAGCTCGACGTCGAACTCGACGTGGTGTCGCGCGCGATCGGCCTGCAGCGGCGCGCGCTCGACCTCGCGCGGGCGCGGCACGACCTCGGCGCCTCGTCCGGGCTCGACGTCGCGCAGCAGCAGGCGCTGCTCGACAGCACGCTGACGCAGGTCGACCTGCTGCGCAAGCAGCGCGCGCAATTCGAGCACGCGCTCGCCACGCTGACTGGCGCGCCCGCGCCGGGCTTCGAAATCGCGCCGGACCTGCGGCCGCTGACGCCGCCCACAGTGCCCACAGTGCCGCTCGGCGTGCCGTCGGAAGTGCTGGAGCGGCGTCCCGACGTGGCCGCGGCCGAGCGCGCGATGGCGGCGGCCAATGCGCAGATCGGCGTGGCCGCCGCGGCGTTCTACCCGAGCGTCACGCTCAGCGCGAACGGCGGTGTCGACAGCCGGACGCTGCCGGCGCTGTTCGACGTGCCCAGCCTCGTCTGGTCGCTCGGCGCGTCGCTGGCGCAGCCGCTGTTCGACGCCGGGCGTCGCGATGCGAACCTGGCCGGCGCGCGCGCCGGCTACGACGCCACGGTGGCCGGCTATCGCCGCGTGGTGCTGACCGCGATGCAGGAAGTCGAGGACGGCATCACCGGCGTCGCGACGCTGGAGCGCGCGCACGACCAGGCGCTGCGCGCGGTCGCCAGCGCGGCCCGCGTGCTGGATCTCGCGAACAGCCGCTACGAAGGCGGCGTCGCCAGCTACCTCGACGTCATCACCGCGCAGCAGTCGCAGCTGAACAGCGAGCGGCAGGCGGCGCAGCTGCAGGGGCAGCGGCTGCTGACGGCGGTCTACCTGATCAAGGCGCTCGGCGGCGGCTGGGCGCGCGATCCGGCGCTGGCGGCGCGGTAATCGCACCGCGGGCTCGACCCGCCCGCGCGGTTGTTATAAAATTCGCAACAAAACTGCGGCACCGGCCACGCCGGACAGCACGACCACGACGCCGCCGCATCCGCCATCCCTTCGCTTCCATCCCGCCTTGCAAGGAGAATCATGCAACGACGTGATCTGCTCAAGCTGTCCGCCGCGCTCGCCGCGGCCGGCTTTCCGGCGCTTGGCCTGTTCGCCGCCGAAACCGGCGACGCCGCCAAGACCGTCGGCGCCGCTAATGCCGCCAATGCCGCCGATCCCGGCGCGGCCGACCTGAAATCCCTCGGCCAGCCGCACGCCTTCAACTACGCCTGGCTCAAGGGCCAGGCGCGCCAACTCGCGACGGTGCCGTACCGCGCGCCGAAGAACACTGTCCCGGATGCGGTCAAGGCGCTCGACTGGGACCAGTACCAGTCGATCCGCTACCGCGACGACCATGCGCTCTGGGGCAAGGACGATCTGCCGTTCGAGGCCAAGTTCTTCCACCTCGGCCTGTATTTCAAGACGCCGGTGAAGATGTACGAAGTGGTCAACGGCCAGGCGCAGGAAATCGCCTATGACCCGGCGATGTTCGACTACGGCAAGAGCGGACTGGACGGCGACGCGCTGCCGAAGGATCTCGGCTTCGCCGGCTTCCGCATCAACTACCACACCGACCTGACGCGCGACGTCTGCGCGTTTCTCGGCGCGAGCTATTTCCGCGCGGTCGGCGGCGAATGGCAGTACGGCATGTCGGCGCGCGGTCTGGCGATCGACACCGGCATGCCGCGCCCGGAGGAATTCCCGATCTTCACCGCGTTCTGGCTGGAGCGGCCGGCGCCCGGCGCGAACCGCCTGACGGTCTACGCGCTGCTCGATTCGCCGAGCGTGGCCGGCGCCTACCGCTTCGAGATCGGACCCGGCGCGACGCTGATGATGGAGGTCGACGCGGCGCTCTATCCGCGCAAGGCGATCGAACGCATGGGCGTCGCGCCGCTGACCAGCATGTTCCAGTACGGCGAGAACGACCGCCGCATGGCCAACGACTGGCGGCCCGAGATCCACGATTCCGACGGTCTGTCGATGTGGACCGGCGGCGGCGAATGGATCTGGCGGCCGCTGGTGAATCCGGCCAACCTGCGCTTCAACGCCTACGCCGACGAGAACCCGCGCGGCTTCGGACTGCTGCAGCGCGACCGCGACTTCGACCATTACCAGGACGACGGCGTGTTCTACGGCCGCCGGCCGAGCGTCTGGATCGAGCCGAAATCCGGCTGGGGCAAGGGCTCGGTGCAACTGGTCGAGATCCCGACGAAAGACGAGACCTTCGACAACATCGTCGCGTTCTGGAATCCGGAAAAGAAGCCGCAGCCCGGCGAGGAACTGCTGTTCGGCTACCGGATGTACTGGGGCGCGGCGATGCCGTTCAACCCGACGCTGGCGCGCGTGGTCGCCACCCGCACCGGCCTGGGCGGCATCGTCGGCCAGCCGCGCACGTATTTTTCCTGGCGCTTCGCGGTCGATTTCGCCGGCGGCGACTTTGCGCTGCTCGGCGCCGACGCCAAGGTCGAGCCGGTCATCACCGCGTCGCGCGGCACGGTCGAGATCACGTCGGCCCGGCCGCTGGACGCGATCCGCGGCTGGCGCGCGATGTTCGACCTGAAGCCGGACGCGAGCAATGCGCCGATCGATCTGCGGCTGTATTTGCGGCTCGACGGCCAGGCGCTGACCGAGACCTGGCTCTACCAGTGGACGCCGCCGGCGGATCGGCATTTCTGACGCATGTCGCGCGCCCGCATCGCAGCGCGTGAAAGATTTCGCAGGCGCTCGACACGCAGGGCGGGGCAGGGCAGCATGCTGGCTCTCGAAAAGGAGCTTGCCATGAAGAAACTGCTGCCTTGGGCGGTCGCCGCCGGCGTTGCCGCCCTCTCTCTGTCCGGATGCGTCGTGGTCCCGGTCGACGACGGCCCCCCGCCGAATTTCTGCCCGCCGGGCCAGGCGAAGAAGGGCAATTGCGCGCCGCCGGAAGACGGCCGCGGTTTCTGTCCGCCGGGACAGGCGAAGAAGGGACGCTGCTAGTCCCCGTCGCGACGTCCGGCGGCGAACTGCCGCTGGATGCGCCGCAGGTACCACAGCAGCCCGGCCGCGACGATGCCCAGGCTCAGGCTGTTGCCGAGCCAGAAGCCGGACGCGCCGCGCGCCCAGGACGGCGACACGCCGAACGGATCGAGGCCGAGGACGTAGCCGCCGCCGAGGCCCAAGCCCCACAACGCGACCGCATAGATGATGGTCGGCACCAGCACCACCTTGTAGGCCCGCAGCACGAAGGCGGCGGTCACCTGGACCGAGTCGAACAGCTGGTAGAACGCGATGAAGAAGAACAGCGGCAGCGCGCTGGCGGCGACCGCCTCGTCCGGCGTGTACGCATGCACGATCCAGCGCCGCGACAGCCAGACCGCGATGCCGACGCTGACCGACGGCACCGCCGCCAGCCGGATGCCGGTGCGGCCGACTTCCCTGGCGCGCGCCGGCGCGCCGGCGCCGATGGCCTGCGCCACCAGCGTGCCGGTCGCGTTGGCGATCGACAGCGGCAGCATGTAGAGCACGGTGCCGAAGTTGGCGGTGATCTGGTGGCCGGCCACCGCCGCCTCGCCGAGCCGCGCGATGAACACCGCCATGAAGGTGAACGCGGTCACCTCGATCAGATA
>JBQCGO010000079.1:0-7296 GCA_051955575.1 Burkholderiaceae bacterium | reverse complement strand
ATCGTCTATGCCGCGTTTCTCACCGTGCATCACCATCCGTCGGCGTCGCGGGATGCCGGCGGCCGCGAGCGCTGCCTGATCCGCAACGCGATCTGGCTGGCCTGGATGCGGCTGCCGTGGCGGATCTCCCTGCGCGACTCGCTGCGCGTCTGCCGCGCCGGTCGCGGCGGCGCGGTCCTGCCGGCGCTCGGCGATGCCTTGCGCGGCATGCCGTGGGTGCTGCGCAAGCGGCGCGTGCTGCCTGCGCACGCGCTGCTGCTGTACCGGATGCTGCGCGGTTGAAGGATTTCCGAACGGCGGCCGCGAGGGTGCGCGTCAGTGCCAGACGCCGCGTTCGATGTGCGCGAGCAGCGCTTGCGCGGACACCGGACGCGAGAACAGGTAGCCCTGCCCGCGGTCGCAGCCTTCGGCCTTGAGGTAGGCGAGCTGCTCGGGCGTCTCGATGCCTTCGGCCACGACGTTGATGCCGAGCCCGCGCGCCAGGCTGATGATCGCCGAAGTGATCGCTGCGTCTTCCTTGTCGTGCGGCAGGCCGCGCACGAACAGCTGGTCGATCTTCAGCGCATCGACCGAGAAGTGCTTCAGGTAGCTCAGCGAGGAAAAGCCGGTGCCGAAATCGTCAACCGAAATATAGATGCCGCGCGCCTTCAGCGCTTCGATCGAGCTGCGGTTGGCCGCGTCGTTTTCCACCAGCACGCGTTCGGTGATCTCGAGGTCGAGGTACTGCGGCGCCAGGCCGGTCTCGCGCAGGATGTCGTCGATGAGTGCGATGAAGCCGGCATCCTTCAACTGGCGCGAGGAGATGTTGACCGCGACCTTGATGAAGCGGTCATGCCGCTCCTGCCACGACTTCGCCTCGCGGCAGACGGTGCGCAGCATCCATTCACCCATCTCGACGATCAGGCCGCCGTCCTCGGCCACCGCCACCAGTTCGGTCGTGGTCAGCAGCGGAATGTCCTGGCGCGGCCAGCGCACCAGCGCCTCGACGCTGCGCAGCAGGTTGTCCGCGAGCCCGACCACCGGCTGGTAGTGCACCACCAGTTCGTCGTTGGCCAGCGCCTCGCGCAGGCTGCTCTTGATCACCTGGCGCCGCCGCGCCGCATGCTCCAGGTCGCCGGTGTAGCGGCGGAAGGTGGAACGGCCGGCGGTCTTGGCCGCGTACATCGCCATGTCGGCATTCATCAGCAACTGGTCCGGCTGCCGGGTATCGGCCGGGAAGCTGGTGATGCCCACGCTGGTGCTGGCAATCACGTGGTGGCCTTCGATGTCGAACGGGCGCGACATCGCCTCGACCAGGCCGGCGGCCAGCCGGTCGACGTCCGGATGGTCGCGGCACAAGACGCCGAACTCGTCGCCGGACAGCCGCGCCACGGTGCCGGCGGTCCCGACGCATTCCCGCAGCCGGTCGGCCACCGCCGTCAGCAGCACGTCGCCGACGTAGTGGCCCAGCGAGTCGTTGATTTCCTTGAAGCGGTCGACGTCGAGGAACAGCACCTGCACCGATCTGCCGTCGCGCTCGGCTTCCTGCACCGCTTCCTGCAGCGTGCGGTGGAACATGCTGCGGTTCGGCAGCTTGGTCAGGCTGTCGTGACGCGAGATGAACAGCGTGCGCTCGCGCTCGGATTCGCTGTCGCGCAGCGCCGCCTGCTGCGCGTCGGTGCGGCGTTCGACCTCGGACAGCATCTGGTTGAACGCATCCACCATGTAGCCGATCTCGTCGTCGGTGGTGCGTTCGGCGCGCAGCGTGTAGTCGCGCCGCTCGACCACGCGCCGCGCGAGGTCGGTCACCGCGATGATCGGGCGGGTGATGGTCGCCTGCAGCCAGCGCGACAGCAGCAGCGACACCAGCAACGCCAGCGCGCTCACCAGCAGCAGGATGCCGGTGTAATTGCGCAGCCGCTCGTAGAGTTCATAGCGCCCCTGCAGGTAGATCGAACCGATCAGCTCGCCGTTCTGGTAGAAGCGCCGTTGGACGACGATGTTTTCGCCCGATACCTCGGTGGTCGCCGCGGCCGACGGGCGCACCGGGAGCGGCTGACCGAGGGCCCCCGCGTGGCGGCGATATTGCGCATACAGTTCGCCGCGCGCATCGTAGAGCGCCGCCGCTTCGATCGCGGGCCGCACCTGCAGCAGCGCGAGGTTGTGCCGGGCCAGGTCGGGATCGTCGAATTGCAGGGCCGGAACGCTGGCGCGGCCGATCAGCTCGGCCTGGGTGTCGAGGTCGTTGATGCGCATCGCCCGGTTGCTGCGCAGGTCGTAGACCGCGAGTGTGATGCTCATCACCAGCAGCGCCACCAGGCTGGTCACCAGCACGCCGGCGAACAGCTTGGTGCGCACCGAGCGCACCGGCAGGCGCGGCGGCGCGGGCAGGGCGTCGGCGTTTTCGCCGGCGGCCGCGCCTGCGGCGACGGATTCCGGCGTGGCCGTCATGCGCCGCTCCGCGTCACCTTGCGCGCCACCGACAGGAGCGGGGCGCCGAGGCGCAAGTGGTTGCGCTCCGCGGCTTCGAGCGAGACGTCGAAGCGCACCCGGTTGCCTTCGACGACGAAATTCACCACGCTGCCGGACGGTTGCCCGCTCTCCTCGCGGGTCACGCACAGCACCGGCAGCCCGCGCGCCTGGGCGAGCCAGCCGTCTGCATCGCGATTGCCGTCGGCGCCGACGAACAGGATGTGGACCCGGCTGACCGCGTCGCCGTGCCCCATCCGGCGCACCTGCAGCGGCCGGCCGCCGATGTTGCGCCCGACCACCATCCGGGACAGCGCATCGGCCACCGCGTCGGCGGCGGCGATGCCGATGACGATCGGGCTGTCCGGCGTGGCGAAGGTGCCCTCGGGCCAGGTGACGTAGCTGCCGAACTTGTAGAGATAGGCGGCCTCGACGTCGTATTCGAGGCTTTCGGCGCGGTACTGGACGTCGATGATCGCCGCGCGGCATGCCGGCGCCGCGCCGAGGATCGCCGCGAGCAGGAGAATCCGGCGCGACTGCCGCAGCCTGCGCATCAGTAACGCCATGCGAGCCTGACGAAAACGGTGCGCGGATACTCGCTGCGCGCGGTGGCGGCGTCGTATTCGACGTGCGTCGGATGCAGCAGGTTCTGGCCGATCAGGTCGAGGTCGAGATTGCGGTCGATCTTCCAGCCGAGCCGCATGTCGATCTCCGTGTATGCCGGCACCGAGGGATTCGGCAGCGCGGCGACGTGGCGCAGCGTGACGTCGAGTTGATGGCGGGACGTGATGTCCCAGGCAGAGCGCAGCGACCAGTAGGCGCTCGGGTCGTTGGCGGCGAGCGCGCCGGCGTTGAGTACCACCGGTCCGGGCTTGGCATGGACGTCGATGTGCTGCGCAACCAGCCCGGCCGACAGCCGCCAGTTCTGCGCCGCCTGCCATGTGGCCCACGACTCGATGCCGCGCGACGAACCTTCCGCCTGGTTGGTGAACACCGCGCCGGGACCGGACGGGTTGAGCTGCAGCGTGCGCAGATCCTCGTACCGGTTGTAGAACGCGGTGAACGAATAGGTGAGCGCGTCGCCGAGCTGCCCACGGTAGCCGGCCTCGAGGCTGCGCAGCGTCTCGGACATGAAGTTCGGACCGCCGTTGAATGCGTACTGCGGCACCCCGTTGACCACCGGCGGCGAGGTCGGCGCGAAGAAGTCGCGGTCGATGCGCGACGGCGCCCGGGCGGCACGCGATGCCGCCGCCCAGAGCACGTGGTTCGGCGTCGGTTCCCACGACAGGCGCAGCGTCGGCAGCGACTCGACGCCGGTGTAGTTGTTCCGCTCCAGCTTGAGCCCGGCGGTCAGCCGCAGCGTATCCAGCAGCCGGATCTCGTCCTGCGCGAACACGTTGGCCCAGTACAGATTCTGCGCGCCCGGCAGGAAGGCGAAGGCCTGGTCGTTCTCGACCCGGTCCATCGCGTAGCGCAGGCCGCCGCCCCAGGTGAATTCCTGGCGCCGGCCGAGGCCGAAGGTGTTCTGCGCGTCGAGATCGAAGGTGTCGAGGTGTTCGCGGAACGCGTTCGGCTGGTCGCGCTCGGTGTGGTCCCAGTAGCCTTGCAGCCGGTAGGTCGAGCCGTTGTCCCGCGTGCCGTGGACGCGGCCCAGCAGGTTGGCGCCGGCGATCCGGATGTCGGACGTGCCGAACTGGTGCAGCCAGCCCTGGTAGGCGTCGCCCTGCAACGTGGAGCGTGACGCGCCGCCGCCCCAGTCGGCGCGGAAACCGGCCTGGCTGCGATGCCAGCCGTCGAAGCCGCTACGGCCGTTGGACAATTCGGTGTCGTCGCGGGCGATATATTTGCCGTAGACGCGGTAGTGGCCGCCGTTGTCCAGCGTGCCGCCGTAGCGCGCCGCGCCGATGCGCTCCTCGCTGCTGGCGCCGGCGGTGGCGAAGGTTCCCTGCGTGTCGGCCGCGGAGCGGGTGATGATGTTGATGACGCCGTTGACCGCGTTTACGCCCCAGGTGGTGCCGCCGGGACCGCTGATGACCTCGATCCGGTCGACGTCGGCCAGCAGCACGTCCTGCGCATCCCAGTAGACGCCGGAAAACAGCGGCGAATAGACGGTCCGCCCGTCGATCATCACCAGCATCTTGTTGGCGAACACGCCGTTGAAGCCGCGCGCGGTGATCGCGTAGTTGCGTGCATTCTCGCGCGCGACCTGCAGGTTCGGCGCCAGCCGCAGCGCCTCGGGCAGCGTGGTCGCACCCGAGCGGCGGATCTCTTCGCCGGTGATCACGTAGACCGACGCGGCGGCGCGCGCCAGCGGCTCGGCCTTCTTCGAGACCGAGGTGATGTCGATGTTGGCGAGTTGTTCGAGCGAGAGGTCGGTCAGGTCGGCCAGCAGGAGCCTGCCGTCGTCCGCATGCGCCGAGGTCAGCATCGCGGCCAGTGCGCCGGCCGCGACGAGCGAAACCATGTTGCGCGGAAGCGGCGCGCCGGTTCCGTGGCGCATCGGCTTTTGTCCCGGAAGCGGTTCCCTGCCGTGGATGATCATGAGATTTGTGGTGGGTATCCGGATACGGGGCCGGCGCGCTCGACGAGGCGGCACCGGGAACGGTCAAGGTTTTCGGAAATCAGGAACCCGGCCGGGACCGCCCGGGACGCCGGGTCGTCCGCGACCCGAATGTTATCGTAATCGTAATGGAACGTCCGGCGTGCACACAAGCCTTGGTGCGGCCGCGGGACAGACGGTTCAGGCAGCCAGGGCCTGGCCCTGGTTCCCAAACGAACCCTGGTACAGCGCGGCCACCAGGTCCGATTGGGTAATCATCCCGGCCAGGCGACGCTCGCCGTCGATCACCGGGACGTGATGCAGGCCGCGCTCGGACACCAGCGGCACCAGGTTGACGATGTGCGTGTCGGCGCGCACCAGGTGCACGCGGCGCGTCATGATCTGGCCGACGATCTCGGGCTTGTCCGAATGCAGGTCGGTATGGCGGCGGATGAACTGGCGCAGCTTGGCGTCGAATCCGGTGTGCAGGTCGAGTTCCGCATGCCGCATGAAGTCGGCCTGAGTGACGATGCCGATCACGCGGCGCGCGGCGTCGACCACCGGCATCGCCTTGATGCGATGGCTGCGCAGCCGGGTCCAGGCTTCTTCCAGCGAGGTGCCGTACTCGACGGTCACCACGTCGCGCGACATGATGTCGGCGCACAGGATGTCGCCGAAGCGGCGCCGGTAGGCATGCATCTCGGCCTGGTGGAAAAGCGATTCGAGATCGTCCCGGCTGATGTCGAGCACTTCGTTGTAGCGCTTGATCACCGCGTCCAGGTCGTCGTGGCTGAAGCCGAGCCGCTCCACCGGCGCCGCGTCGTTGGTGTGATGCAGTTCCTGGTGGCTCTGCGACGCGCCGTGGGCATGCCGACGGGTGGCGGTATTGAACAGCATCGCCGAAGCCACCAGCAGCAGCGAATTCCCGGCCACCGGCAGCAGCAGGAAGTGGTAACCCATCTTGGTGATCGCCGGGCCGCCCAGCACCGCGGTCAGCGCGATCGCGCCGCTGGGCGGATGCAGGCAGCGCAGCCAGAGCATCGCGCCGATCGCCAGCGCGCAGGCGACGGCGGCGGCGGTGGTCTTGTCGGCGATCCACAGTGCGCAGGTCACGCCGATCAGCGCCGATACCAGGTTGCCGCCCATCAGCGACCAGGGCTTGGCCAGCGGGCTGGACGGCAGTGCGAACAGCAGCACGGCGGAAGCGCCCATCGGCGCCACCAGCCAGGGCGTGTCGGGGGACAGAGGAAAGAGCAGGGGAGTGGCGATGCCGGTCGCCAGGATGCCGATCAGGGCGCCGACCACGGCGCGAAGGCGTTCGGCGCGATTGACTCGGATCGGTTCGGGGAACAGCGGACGCAGCCAGCGCAACGGAATCTTCATGCAGGGATGGCGCGGCATACCGCACCGCACCCAAAAAGGACGCAAGTCTAGCGCAACCCGCGCCGGCTCACACTGCCGCTGTTGCCGTGCTGTTGCCGCGCTGTTGCTAAATCGTCAGTCGGAAGCGCGACCGGGCCGTCGCTGTCACCGTCTGCACCCATCCAAAATAACTCGTCCGGCAAGAAACTCTGGCTGACTGTCCCAGTCGTAGCGACAGAGACCGACACGCCGGCAGGCCGGCATTGCGCATCGGTAACGGCATGTCCGCGCCCACGCCTTCGGACCTCGAACCTCGGACCCGACGCGCGCACGGGCAACTCCGCCGTCCGGCGCTCATCACGATAACAACATCGCATGCATTCTCTCGAACTGATCAAACCCGACGGCCGGCCGCTCACCCTGTACGGTCGCACGCCGGTGCGGGCCGACGGGCCGGCGCCGAGCCCGTTCCCCGAACCGCTCGGCGCGAACCCGCACCTGCGCTGGCATCCGCTGCGCGGCGAATGGATCACCTACGCCGCCTACCGACAGGGCAGAACGTTTTTGCCGCCGCCCGAGTACAACCCGCTGGCGGTGATGGTGGATCCGGCCAACCCGACCGAATTGCCCGACGGCGACTACGACATCGCGGTGTTCGAGAACCGCTTCCCGTCGCTGGCGCCGGACGCGCACGATCCGCCGGACTCGATCGTCGAAACCGCACCCGGCCTCGGCCGCTGCGAAGTGGTGGTGTTTACCAAGGACCCGAAGGCCTCGCTCGGCGCGCTGCCGCTGTCACAGATCGAGCTGCTGCTGCAGGTGTGGGCCGACCGCACCGCGCGCGCGGCCGAGCGGGAAGAGATCCGCTACGTGCTGCCGTTCGAGAACCGCGGCGCGGAGGTCGGCGTGACGCTGCATCATCCGCACGGCCAGATCTACGCCTATCC
>JBQCGO010000078.1:0-3422 GCA_051955575.1 Burkholderiaceae bacterium | reverse complement strand
CGAGGCGGGGATTCGATCCCGGCTGAACTATGAAGGATTCCCGCTTGCGCGGGAATGACGAACCTGCGGCAACGCCGTATGGACGGCGGAGCATCGTCCCCGCGCAAGCGGGGACCCATTTTCACCGCACGGCCGGCAGCACGTCGCCGCTCCCGGGACCTGCGGCTCCCCCTTACGGCAGCGCCTTGTGGTCGCCGCGACGCAGCCAGTGGATCAGCTTTTCGCGCGGGTGCTCTTCCTCGAAGAAGCGCAACGAGGTCTTGATCAGGTCGCTGCGCGAGATCAGGCCGATCAGGCGCCGCTCCTGCGCATCGTTGACCACCGCGATGCGCTCGACGCGGTGCACCGCGAGCTGGGCGGCGACCACGCGGCAGGTCTGGTCGGGCGTGGCGATCAGCGCATGGTCGCCCGGCATGGCCGCGAGCAGGCCGCCGATCACGGCTTCGGCCGGGTGCGCCTGCTGGAGTTGCTGCAGCAGGTCGCGGTCGAGGATGCCGACGAAGCGGCCGCCCTCGGCGGTCACCGGGTAGCTGCGGAAACGCTGCTGCGCGCCGAACCAGCGCTCGGCCGCCTCGGCCACCGTGGTCGCGGCCGGAATCGCGATCACGTCCTTGGTCAGGATGTCGGACGCGAAAGTACGTTCCATCGGGTCGACGCCGTATTCACGGTAGATGTGGTGGCCGCGGCGCGCGATCTTCTCGGTCAGGATCGAGCGCTTCATCACCAGCACCGTCAGCGCGTAGGAAACGATGCAGGCCAGCAGCACCGGCAGCAGCGCATTGGCGTCGTGCGTCAGTTCCAGCGCGAAGGCCGCCGCCATCAGCGGCGAACCCATCGTGCCGGCCAGCATCGCGGCCATGCACACCAGCGGCCACAGCGCGGCGTCGTGCGCCGGCAGCAGATAGGACAGCAGCGTGCCGAGGCCCGCGCCCATCATCAGCAGCGGAGCCAGCACGCCGCCCGAGGTGCCGGAGCCGAGCGCGATCACCCAGATGATGCACTTGACCAGCAGCAGCGCGGCGACGATGCCCAGTGCCAGATGGCCCTGCAGCAGGTCGCCGATCACGTCGTAGCCGACGCCCAGCGCGCGCGGCTGCAGCCAGCCGCCGATACCCACCGCGATGCCGCCGATCGCCGGCCACCACATCCAGTGCACCGGCAGCGCGTGGAACGCGTCCTCGACCTTGTACAGCGCCGACGACAGCGTGGCCGCAAGGACGCCGGACAGCAGGCCGGCGACGATGCAGATCAAGAGCGACATCGCGTGCGGCGCGCTGGTCTGCAGCGGAAACAGCGGGCCGGCGTCGAGCAGCACCGGACGCAGGAAGGCGGCCACGGTGGATGCCAGTGCGACCGGCACCAGGCTGCGCGGGCGCCACTCGAACAGCATCAGTTCGACCGCGAGCAGAATCGCGGCCAGCGGCGTGCTGAACACCGCCGTCATGCCGGCCGACGCACCGGCCACCAGCAGCGTCTTGCGCTCGGCCGCGGTCAGGTGGAAATGCTGGGCAATCAGCGAGCCGAGGGCGCCGCCGGTCATGATGATCGGTCCCTCGGCGCCGAACGGGCCGCCGCTGCCGATCACGATCGCCGACGAGATCGGCTTGAGCAGCGCGACCTTGCCCTGCATCTTGCTCTTGGAGAACAGGATCGCTTCCAGCGCTTCGGGAATGCCGTGGCCGCGGATCTTGTCGGAGCCGTAGCGCGCGATCAGGCCGACGATGATGCTGCCGACGATCGGCACCGCGATCACGGCCGCGCCCATCTGGTGGCCGGCCGGCGAGGTGGACGCGAACGAGAAGGTCTGGAAGAAGAACAGGTTGGTGAACAGGTAGATCAGGTTCAGCAGCACCCAGGCGACGACGACGCTCAGCGCGCCGATGACGATGGCGATTCCACCGATGCGCAGCAGGCCGCTGTCGGCAGCAAAGTCGCGTTTGTTGGACATCTCTTTTTTCTCCGTTGACTGGCGGGAGCCCGACGCGGCCGCCCGCGCGGCACGTATCGTGCGATCGATACGATCGGCGCCATCGTTGCAATCGGAGTGATCGGTGCGCGTGGCTGCGCGGCGGGCAGTCGCGGCGACGCGGTGCGTCGCGGACAGCCTGCCATTATAAAAGAGTTGCGGGGGTTACCGGCATGCCGCAGATCAAGAATCGTGCGGAATTGGCCCGGCCGGCGGCTCCGGCGCCGCCGGCCGGGGCGGAAAACGCGGACCAGCCCGAGGTTCAGCCTGCCACCGCGTCCTTCACCTGCTGCAGCGCCGCCGAATCCTCGATGGTCGGCAGATCGCCCGGGTCGCGCCGCTCGCAGATCGCCTGGATCGCGCGCCGCAGCAGCTTGCCGGAACGGGTCTTCGGCAGCAGGCCGACCACGTGCACCCGCGCCGGCCGCGCGACCGCGCCGAGCTTCCGGTCGACCAGCTTCATGATGTCGCCTTCGAGCGCAAGCTTCGCTTCGGACGTCGCGACGTCCGCGCCCTTCGGGATCACGAACGCGACCGCGACCTGCCCTTTCATCGCGTCCTCGACGCCGACCACCGCGACCTCGGACACGTTCGGGTGGCTGGAGATGCATTCCTCGATCTCGCGCGTGCCGAGCCGGTGGCCGGCGACGTTGATCACGTCGTCGGTGCGGCCGAGGATGAAGTAGTAGCCGTCGGCGTCGCGGATGCCCCAGTCGAAGGTCGAGTAGACCGGCTCGCCGCCGTTCGGGCCGAGATTCGTGAAGCTCGACCAGTAGGTCGGGACGAAGCGCTCGTCGTCGCCGTACACCGTCTGCATGCAGCCCGGCGGCAGCGGGCCTTCGACCACCACCACGCCCTTCTCGTTCGCGCCGCACAGCTCGCCGGTGGATTCGTTCAGGATCTTGACCGCGTAGCCCGGCATCGGCACGCCGGGACTGCCGGGGCGCGTCGGCCGGTCGTCCACACCGCAGGCGATCGACAGGATCGGCCAGCCGGATTCGGTCTGCCAGTAGTTGTCGATCACCGGCACGCCGAGCGCCTCGCCGACCCAGGCCTGGGTCGGTTCGTCGAGCGGTTCGCCGGCGAGGTAGATCGCCTGCAGCGACGAGATGTCGTGCTTCCTGATCGCCTCGACCGGATGCTTCTTCAGCACGCGGATCGCGGTCGGCGCGGAAAACATCCGCGTGACCTGGTAGCGTTCGACGATGTCCCACCAGACGCTGGCGTCGGGCCGGATCGGCAGGCCTTCGTAGAGCACGGTCGCCATGCCGGCGATCAGCGGGCCGTAGACGATGTACGAGTGGCCGACCACCCAGCCGATGTCGGAGGTCGAGAAATAGGTTTCGCCCGGGTTGCCGCAGAAGATGTCGGCCATCGAGTACGCGAGCGCGACCGCGTAGCCGCCGGTGTCGCGCTGCACGCCCTTCGGCCGCCCGGTCGTGCCGCTCGTGTAGAG
>JBQCGO010000077.1:0-2526 GCA_051955575.1 Burkholderiaceae bacterium | reverse complement strand
TCACCACCGTGAACTGGTCGTAGGTCGGCTCGCCGAGCTGGAAACGGATGCGCATGTCGACGATCGGCACGATCAGTCCGCGCAGGTTCACCACCCCCTTGATGAACGCCGGCGCATTGGCAATCCGCGTCACCGTGTCGTAGCCCCGGATTTCCTGCACCTTCAGGATGTCGATCCCGTACTCTTCCCCGCCCAGCCGGAATGCCAGCTGCTCCCGCGCGCCGCCGGGTGCGACGTCTTCCTGTGTCTGCATTCATGTCTCCCTCGCCGCCGGGCGGCAATCTCATCGATCGGATGTCGATGAAAAGCATCCGAATATCTTTTCTCTTTACGACCGGACGACGGGAATCTTTAAACGATTGTCGTTGTTTTCATCGCGCAAAATGATTAGCCTCTCTTGCGCGGCGCCCGCATGGCACAATGCCGGCGCCCGACGTCCGCCGCAAGCGACACGGCGAGCCGGGACAAGCGTTCCCGCTGCGCCGTATCGTTTTTCCATAGTTCTTACCGACATGTCCATCCGCCATGCGATCCTGATCCTCGGCGACCAACTGCACGTCGCCAACCCTGCCCTCGACGGCTTCGACCCGGCGCGGGATGTCGTCGTCATGATCGAGGCGGCGAGCGAGGCGACCACGGTCTGGTCGCACAAGGCGCGCATCGCGCTGTTCCTGTCGGCGATGCGGCATTTCGCGCTGGAACTCGGCGCGCGCGGCTGGCCCTTCGTTTACCTGAAGCTGGACGATCCGCTGCCCGGCGATTTCGGCGCGCGGCTCGACGCGTTCCTCGCCCGGCACCGGCCGCAGGCACTGCGCGTGGCGGAACCGGGCGAGTTGCGCATGCTGGAACTGCTGGAGGACGCCTGCCGCCGGCAGCGCGTGCCGTTGCGCGTGATCGACGATACCCATTTCTTCTGCGGCCGCGCCGAGTTCGCCGACTGGGTCCGCGGCAGGCGCGAATGGCGGATGGAATTCTTCTATCGCACGATGCGCCGCAAGCACCGGGTGCTGATGGATCCGGTCGATCCGTCGCAGCCCGCGGGCGGGGCATGGAACTTCGACGCGAAGAACCGCAGTGCATATCCGAAGGACGGGCCGGGAGAGATCCCGCCGCCGGCGTTCTTCGCGCCGGACGCAATCACGCAAGAAGTGTTCGCGCTGGTGGAGCACGAGTTCGCCGATCATCCGGGCAGTCTCGATGGTTTCGGCTGGCCGGTCACGCGGGAGCAGGCGTTGCAGGCGCTGTCGCATTTCGTCGAGCGCCGCCTGCCGAATTTTGGCGCCTGGCAGGACGCGATGTGGACCGATACGCCGTTCGGCTGGCACGCGCTGCTGTCGGCCGCGATGAACCTGCATCTGCTCGATCCGCGCGAAGTCGTGCAGGCAGCCGAGCAGGCCTGGCGCGACGGCCGCGCACCGCTGGCGAGCGTCGAAGGCTTCGTGCGGCAAGTGCTCGGCTGGCGCGAATTCGTCCGCGGCGTCTACCGGACCGCCATGCCGGGACTGAAAACCGCCAACCACTTCGGCCATGCGCGGGCGCTGCCGCGCTGGCACTGGACCGGCGACACCCGGATGGCCTGCCTGCGCGCCTGCATCGGCCAGACGCTGGCGCACGGCTATGCGCATCACATCCAGCGGCTGATGGTGACCGGCAATTTCGCGCTGCTCGCCGGCCTTGCGCCGCGCGAGGTGGCCGACTGGTATCTCGCGGTGTACGTGGATGCGGTCGAATGGGTCGAGTTGCCGAACGTCGCCGGCATGGCGCTGTACGCCGATGGCGGCCGGCTCGCCAGCAAGCCCTACGTCGCCAGCGGTGCCTACATCAAGCGGCAGAGCAACTATTGCCGCGGCTGCCGCTACGATCCCGCGCGCCGCACCGGCCTGCACGCCTGCCCGTTCACCACGCTCTACTGGAATTTTCTCGATGCGCATGAAGATGCGCTGGCCGCCAATCCGCGCACCGCGCTGATGGCGCAGAGCGTGCGGCGGCTGTCCGGCGAGGAGCGGGCCGCGATCCGCATGCAGGCAGCCGCCACGCTGGCTGCGCTGGAAACCTTGTAACGATCGTGGCGAAACCGGCAACGGCCGGCGCGAGCAGCTTCGATGAAAGCTTTTCCAGTCCCCCGGCGACTGCTTTTCTCGTCGATTTTTGCTGCTAGAATCAAGGACTTAACTCATTTTTCACCGAAGGCAAGCATGCTGTACCCTGAATTGTTCAAATCGCTCGAACAGGTCCGCTGGAACATGGACACCGACATTCCGTGGGAACGTTTCGACGCCGCGCAACTGTCGGACGAGCAGGCCCAGACGATCCGGATGAACGCGATCACCGAATGGTCCGCGCTGCCGGCGACCGAGATGTTCTTGCGCGACAACCGCGGCGACAGCGATTTCTGCGCCTTCATGTCGGTCTGGTTCTTCGAGGAGCAGAAGCATTCGCTGGTGCTGATGGAATACCTGCGGCGCTTCCGCCCGGACCTGGTGCCGACCGAGGAAGAGTTGCACAACGTGCGCTTCGAGTTCGATC
>JBQCGO010000076.1:0-7866 GCA_051955575.1 Burkholderiaceae bacterium | reverse complement strand
GCCACCAGATTGTCCAGGATGCCCTGCCTGGCTTGCGGAGTATCGACCATCTTGGGATCGAACTGCTGGCCGAACATCCGCCGGAACCGCTCCATCTGTTCGCGCTGCGCGGCATCCCACTCCTGCTTCGTGATTTTCTGGTCGCCGACCTTCACGATGGTGTTGTCGCCCTCCTGGAACCGCGAGTAGCTTTGCAGGCCGAAGAACGCGAAGGACGGCAGGATGAGCAGCAACAGCAGGAGCTGCATCAGCCGCTGGTGGGTGCGAATGAATTCAAACATGTTTGCGATTCCGGAAACACGGTGACGAACGATTCCGTCTGGAATCGTGCATAAGAAAAAAGGCGAACTTTCGTTCGCCTTTTTTTGTGTTGGCGGAGTGGACGGGACTCGAACCCGCGACCCCCGGCGTGACAGGCCGGTATTCTAACCGACTGAACTACCACTCCCTTCCTGCTAACCTGCTTTGCTGCACGCTGACCGATGGTGGGTGCTGAGAGGCTCGAACTCCCGACCTACGCCTTGTAAGGGCGCCGCTCTACCAACTGAGCTAAGCACCCGCGTCCGCCTGGGTCCGATTTGCTCAACCTGTCAGCCAGCGTTTTCTGCGTTTGTCACCACGCGAAAAGGCCGCTAGTTTACCGCATCTTTCAGGGCTTTGCCAGGCTTAAATTTCGGCACCTTGGCGGACTTGATCTTGATCGATTCGCCGGTGCGCGGATTGCGGCCGGTGCGCGAAGCGCGCTTGGAAACGCTGAACGTGCCGAAGCCGACCAGGGTGACCGAGCCGTTCTTTTTCAGCGTGGTCTTGACTGCGCCGAACAGCGCGTCCAGCGTGCGCGCGGCGGCTGCCTTGGAAATCTCGGCGGATTCCGCCATGTGGTCAATCAGTTCGGTTTTGTTCATCGACTACCCCTTTGAAGTTTGGATTGCGCGGCATTGTTGTGAAGCGTCTTGTGGCGAGCGGCCGCATCATGCTCTGTGGAAACAGCAGTGCGTATTAAACAGGCGCGCTCGCGGCAGTGTCAAGCGCTTTGCATCGCGAAAGCCGCGCCAGTGCTGCGTCTTCGGGCGATTCGCCACATCCGCCGTTCCCTGAAACGAAAAAAGCACTCCGAAGAGTGCTTTTCAGGAAAGCCGGGAAACCCGGGCGTGCTCAGTGCTTGACCACGCCCGCCTCCGGCTGCTCGTTGTCGGACTTTACCGCGCCGCCGATCGGCGACTCTTCCTCCACCAGCGGTTCCGGCTGGCGCTCCAGCGCGATCTCGAGCACCTTGTCGATCCAGCGTACCGGGACGATCTCCAGCTTGTTCTTCACGTTGTCCGGAATGTCCGTCAGGTCCTTGACGTTCTGCTCCGGAATCAGCACGGTCTTGATGCCGCCGCGATGCGCCGCCAGCAGCTTCTCCTTCAGACCGCCGATAGGCAGCACTTCGCCGCGCAGCGTGATTTCGCCGGTCATCGCCACGTCCGCGCGCACCGGGATGCCGGTGAACACCGACACCAGCGCGGTGGTCATCGCGATGCCGGCGGACGGGCCGTCTTTCGGCGTCGCGCCTTCCGGCACGTGGATGTGAATGTCGCTCTTCTCGAACACCTCGCTCTTGATGCCGAGCTTGCGGGCGCGGCTGCGCACCACGGTGCGGGCCGCCTCAATCGATTCCTTCATCACGTCGCCCAGCGTGCCGGTGCGGATCACGCCACCCTTGCCGGGCATGGTGACGGCCTCGATCGTCAGCAGATCGCCGCCGACTTCGGTCCATGCCAGCCCGACCACCTGGCCGATCTGGTTTTCCTTGTCGGCGATGCCGAAGTCGTAGCGGCGCACGCCGAGGAACTTGTCGATGTTCTTCGCCGTGACCGTGATCTTCTTGTCCTGTTTCTTCAACAGCAGCATCTTCACTACCTTGCGGCAGATCTTGGAGATCTCACGCTCGAGCGACCGCACGCCGGCTTCGCGCGTGTAGTAGCGGATGATGTCGCGGATCGCCGATTCAGCCACGCTGATCTCGTCTTCCTTCAGGCCGTTGTTGCGGATCTGCTTCGGCAGCAGGTAGCGCTGCGCGATGTTGGTCTTCTCGTCCTCGGTGTAGCCGGACAGCCGGATCACTTCCATCCGGTCGAGCAGCGCCGGCGGGATGTTGAACGAGTTAGACGTGGCGACGAACATCACGTCCGACAGGTCGAAGTCGACCTCGATGTAGTGGTCGGAGAAGGTGTGGTTCTGCTCCGGGTCCAGCACCTCGAGTAGGGCCGACGACGGATCGCCGCGGAAATCCATGCCAAGCTTATCGATCTCGTCGAGCAGGAACAGCGGGTTGCGCACGCCGACCTTGGCCAAGCTTTGCAAAATCTTGCCGGGCATCGAGCCGATGTAGGTACGCCGATGGCCGCGGATCTCGGCTTCGTCGCGCACGCCGCCGAGCGCCATGCGAACGAACTTGCGGTTGGTCGCGCGCGCGATCGACTGGCCGAGGGAGGTCTTGCCCACGCCGGGCGGGCCGACGAAGCACAGGATCGGCGCCTTCAGCTTGTCCACGCGCTGCTGGACCGCGAGGTATTCCAGGATGCGTTCCTTGACCTTCTCCAAGCCGTAGTGGTCGCCTTCGAGCACCTTCTCGGCGTTCGCGAGATCGTTGTCGACCTTGGACTTCTTGCGCCACGGCAGGCCGACCAGCGTATCGATGTAATTGCGCACCACGGTTGCTTCGGCCGACATCGGTGACATCAGCTTGAGCTTCTTGAATTCGCCGAGCGCCTTTTCGCGGGCTTCCTTCGGCATCTTCGCCATCAGGATTTTCTTCTCGAGTTCCTCGAGATCCGCGCCCTCCTCGCCTTCGCCGAGTTCCTTCTGGATCGCCTTGACCTGTTCGTTCAGGTAGTACTCGCGCTGCGATTTTTCCATCTGGCGTTTGACGCGGCCGCGGATGCGTTTCTCGACCTGCAGGATGTCGAGCTCGCCCTCGAGCTGGCCGAGCAGATGCTCGTAGCGCTTGGCGACGTTGAAGATTTCCAGGATGACCTGCTTCTGGTCGAGTTTCAGCGGCAGGTGCGCGGCGATCGTGTCCGCGAGCCGGCCGGCATCGTCGATGCCCGCCAACGAGGTCAGGATTTCCGGCGGAATCTTCTTGTTCAGCTTCACGTACTGGTCGAACTGCTGAACGATTGCGCGGCGCATCGCCTCGACTTCCGCCTCGTCCCCATTTTCGGATTCGACGGGCGACACATCGGCAATGAAATGCGAATCCAGTTCACTGATGTGCTGGATGCGGGCGCGCTGCGCGCCTTCGACCAGCACCTTCACGGTGCCGTCGGGCAGCTTCAGCATTTGCAGGATGTTCGCCACGCAACCGATTTCGTAGATGTCGGCGGCGGACGGTTCGTCCTTGGCCGCAGCTTTCTGCGCGGCCAGCATGATGCTCTTTCCCTGCTCCATCGCGGCCTCTAGCGCCTTGATCGACTTGGGGCGGCCGACGAACAGGGGAATGACCATGTGCGGAAAGACAACGACGTCTCGCAGCGGCAACAAAGGAAGCTGCATCTGGTCGGTGAGTGTGGAAGTCGTCATGACGGGCCTTATCGGGGGAAACAGTGAATGATGTTGGCGCGGGCGGCGAAAACTCAAGGCCGAATTTGCGACAAAATGCAGCGGCGACACTCGCAGCGGTCGATTGTCGTGCAATAAAAAAGCCACCCGTGAAGTCGCCTTCGGGTGGCTTTCGGCAGAGCAGGCGGGGTTCGTGCTGCGTTCAATTGTACGGTCTTTACGGCCTTGCGCTGTGTAACGGGCGGCGAAAAACCGGGCCGCCGTCTCGATTTTTCACTTGGCGCCGGAAACTTTCGGCTGTTCGTGATAGATCAGCAACGGCTTGGCGCCGTTGGTGATCGTGTTCTCGTCGATCACCACCTTGGCAACGTTCTGCTGGCTCGGCAGTTCGAACATGACGTCCATCAGCGCGTGTTCGAGAATCGAACGCAGGCCGCGCGCGCCGGTCTTGCGCGCGAGCGCCTTGCGGGCAATCGCATGCAGCGCGCCCGGCCGCACTTCGAGTTCCGCGCCTTCCATCTGCAGCAGCTTCGCATACTGCTTGATCAGCGCATTCTTCGGCTCGAGCAGGATCTGGATCAGCGCTTCCTCGTTCAGCTCGCTCAGCGTCGCGACCACCGGCAGGCGGCCGACCAACTCGGGAATCAGGCCGAACTTGATCAGATCTTCCGGCTCGGTTTCGAGCAGCACCTCGCTGGCCAGCCGCTCGTCGCGGCTCTTGACGCTGGCCGAAAAGCCGATGCCGCTCTTTTCTGAGCGCTCGGAAATGATCTTCGCCAGCCCGTCGAACGCGCCGCCGCAGATGAACATGATGTTGGTCGTGTCGATCTGCACGAAATCCTGGTTCGGATGCTTGCGTCCGCCCTGCGGCGGCACCGAAGCCATCGTACCCTCGATCAGCTTCAGGAGCGCCTGCTGCACACCCTCGCCGGAGACGTCGCGGGTGATCGACGGGTTGTCCGACTTGCGCGAAATCTTGTCGATCTCGTCGATGTAGACGATGCCCTTCTGCGCCTTCTCGACTTCGTAGTTGCAGTTCTGCAGCAGCTTCTGGATGATGTTCTCGACGTCCTCGCCGACGTAGCCGGCCTCGGTCAGCGTGGTCGCGTCGGCGATCACGAACGGCACGTTGAGCATCCGCGCGAGCGTCTGGGCCAGCAGTGTCTTGCCCGAGCCGGTCGGTCCGACCAGCAGGATGTTGCTTTTCGCCAGCTCGATATCGTCCTTCTTGCCGAGGTGCTTCAACCGCTTGTAATGGTTGTACACCGCAACCGACAGGATGCGCTTGGCCGCCTCCTGGCCAATCACGTACTGGCCGAGCAGGTCATGGATTTCCTGCGGCGTGGGCAGGTCCGACTTCGGACCGGCCGCTGCGTCGATGCTGGTCGCCTCGTCGCGGATGATGTCGTTGCACAGGTCGATGCATTCGTCGCAGATGAACACCGACGGCCCGGCAATCAGTTTCTTGACCTCGTGCTGGCTCTTTCCGCAGAAAGAGCAGTAAAGCAGCTTCTCGCCGCTGGATGACTTTTTATCGGACATGGCAAAACTGGGAAAGGAGGTGTGAACCAATATTACCCGCGAATTCCGGATTCGTCATGGGTCACATCAAGAGCGACGCGATTGCCGCGCGCGCAAGAAAACCGGCGCATCCGGCCACGGTGACCGGATGCGCCGCCTTGTACTGCCTGTGCCGCGAAGGGTGCGGACGTCAACCGCGATTGCTCAGCACCTTGTCGATGATGCCGTAATCCACGGCGGCCTCGGCCGACAGGAAGTTGTCGCGGTCGGTGTCCTTGGCGATCTGCTCGACGCTGCGGCCGGTCTTCTCGGCCAGGATCGCGTTGAGCCGCTCGCGCAGGTACAGAATCTCGCGCGCCTGGATCTCGATGTCGGACGCCTGACCCTGCGCGCCGCCGAGCGGCTGGTGGATCATGATGCGCGAGTTCGGCAGCGAGAAGCGCTTGCCCTTGGCGCCGGCCGCGAGCAGGAACGCGCCCATCGAGGCCGCGAGGCCGGTGCACAGCGTCGACACGTCCGGCTTGATGAACTGCATCGTGTCGTAGATCGCCATGCCGGCGGACACCGAGCCGCCCGGCGAGTTGATGTACAGCGAGATGTCCTTGTCCGGGTTCTCGCTCTCCAGGAACAGCAGTTGCGCCACGATCAGGTTCGCGCTCTGGTCGTTGACCGGACCCACCAGGAAGATCACCCGCTCCTTCAAGAGGCGCGAATAGATGTCGTATGCGCGTTCGCCCCGGCCGCTCTGCTCGATCACCATCGGGACCATGCCCAGCATGTCGGTATCGAGCGCGGACTTGCGTGTGTAGCCTGTCATGTCTGCATCCTTTGCGATGCGCGAGGCGTCATGCCTGCGCGTTGTTTCCCATCAATTCGTCGAAGGTAACCGGCTTGTCGGTCACCTTCGATTTTCCGAGGACATAGTTGACGACGTTTTCTTCCAGCACAAGTGCCTCGACTTCGGCCAGACGCTGGCGGTCGCCGTAGTAGTACTTCAGCACCTGCTGCGGGTCTTCGTAAGCCTGCGCGAATTCCTCGACCTGCGCCTTGACCTGTTCCGGAGTCGCCTGCAGATTGTTGGCCTTCACCAGTTCGGCCAGGATCAGGCCGAGCCGGACGCGACGCTCGGCCTGCGGCTGGAACAGTTCCGGCGGGAACGGCATGTCCTGCACCTTCATGCCGCGCTGGGCCATGTCCTGACGGGTCATCTCGGCCAGGCGCTGCACGTCCTGGTCGACCAGCGCCTTCGGTACCTCGAGTTCGGTGACCTTCACCAGCGCGTCCATCACGCTGTCCTTGGTCTTCGCCTTGACGCGATTGTTCACTTCGCGTTCCAGATTGGCCTTGACGTCGGCGCGCATCTTGTCGAGGTCGCCGTCTTCGATGCCGAGCGACTTCGCGAATTCGGCGTCGATGTCCGGCAGGTGCGCCCACTCCAGCTTCTTCAGCGTGACGGTGAATTCGGCGGTCTTGCCGGCCACGTCCTTGCCGTGATAGTCGGCCGGGAAGGACAGCGGGAAAGTCTTCGATTCGCCGACCTTCAGACCCAGCGTGGCCTGCTCGAACTCGGGCAGCATCCGGCCTTCGCCGAGCACGAACGCATAATCCTCGGCCTTGCCGCCCGAGAACTCGACGCCGTCGATGCGGCCGACGAAGTCCACCGTCACACGGTCACCGTTCTGCGCGGTGAGGTCGCTACCGCCGTCGCCGTGCGCGCCGTGTTCGCCCTTGACGTGGTAGTGCACCCGCTGCTTGCGCAGGATGTCGATGGTGCGGTCGATCTCGGCGTCGCCGACCTGAGTCGTGGTGCGCTCGACTTCCACCCCGCCGAGGTCACCGATGCTGACTTCGGGATAGACCTCGAAGGTCGCGTCGAACGCGATCTGGCCCTCAGGCGCGTTCTCGCTGCCCTTCGCCTCGATCTTCGGATAGCCGGCCACGCGCAGGTTGTGCTCGGAAGCTGCCTCGTTGAACGCTGCGCCCACCTTGTCGTTGAGCACTTCGGTCTCGATCTGGTAGCCGTATTGCGCGGCCACCATCTTCATCGGCACCTTGCCGGGGCGAAAGCCGGGCGCGCGTGCCGTCTTCGCACGCGCCTTGAGACGCTTTTCCACTTCCGAGCGGATCGCTTCCGTCGGTACGGTGAGGGTGATGCGGCGTTCGAGCTTGCCCAGGTTTTCCACTGCAGTTGCCATGTGAGTCGTCCAAAAGTGAGATTCGGTGGTGCGAGGAGGGGGACTCGAACCCCCACACCATTGCTGGCGTCAGGACCTAAACCTGGTGCGTCTACCAATTTCGCCATCCTCGCCCGGATGGTGGAACGAAAACAGCGCGCCGCTGCGCAACCACCGCCGCATCAACGCGCTGTCCGGATTCGTGCCAAGACTTCAACCCGCTATTTTACTGCATGCCATTCGCGGTGTGTCCGTTTCCAGGGTGGCGAGCCTTCCGGTGCGAAGCCGTCCCGCACGGCCGGCCGGGCCGCGCTTTCCGCTACCATGGCGGGCGCGATTTCCCGGCGGCACGTCACCGCCCTCTCCTCGAATTTCCTCAAAGTCCCAATGGCGGTCGATCATTACGAAAATTTTCCGGTGGCGTCGCTGCTGCTGCCGGCGCGCCTGCGGCCCGCCGTGCAGTCGATCTATGCATTCGCCCGCAGCGCCGACGACCTGGCCGACGAAGGCGACGCCCTACCCGATGAACGCCTCGCCGCGCTCGGGGCCTACGATGCGGCGCTGACGCGCATCGCGCGCGACGAGCCGGCGCAGACGCCGATGCTCCGGGCGCTGGAGGCCACGG
>JBQCGO010000075.1:0-2539 GCA_051955575.1 Burkholderiaceae bacterium | reverse complement strand
CAGGGATTGAACACGCGGTGCTCGACGCCGCCGACGGTGAAGGCCGCGTGCAGTTCCGCGTTGCGCACGCGTCCTGTGCCGTGCCAGTCGGTGATCACGCGCACCCGGACGCCGCGCTTGGCCGCACGCAGCAGCGCGTCGCGGATCGCGTTGCCGGCCTCGTCCTCGGCGAAGATGTAGGTCTCGAGAAGGATCTCTTCCGCGGCCGCGTCGAAGGCCTCGATCAGCGCCGGGAAATACTGCGCGCCCGACTGCAGCAGCCGGATCGCATTGCCGGTGGTGAAGTGCGGATGGCGCATCGCCGCCTCAGCGCATCGCGCCGCGCGCCGTCATGCCAGCCGCACCGTCGCCACGATCGGCGCATGGTCCGACAGCTTGGCCCAGGCCGGGCCGTGCCGCACCTCGGCCGCCTCCACCGCGAAGCCGCGCAGGTAGATCCGGTCCAGCGGCAGGCACGGCAGCATCGCCGGGAAGGTTGGCGCGTGGCGGATCTTTTGCGCGTCGCCGCCGAACTGCTGCAGCATGCCGGTGATCCGGCCGGGCCGCGAGCGCTGGTCGAACACTTCCACCACGCCGAGCTTCGCGCGCAGGCTGTCCGACAGCCTGCTGTGCCAGTCGTTGAAATCGCCGGCGATGATCACCGGCGCGCCCGGCGGCGCGGCCGCCTCGACCGCCTCGATCAGCGCCCCGGTCTGCCGCATCCGGCTGCCGGCGAACAGGCCGAGATGCACGACGAAACAATGCACCGACGTCTCGCCGGCCTGCACGATCGAGTGCAGGATGCCGCGCGATTCGTAGGCGTGGTCGGAGATGTCCTGGTTGCGCGAGAACGCGACCGGGTAGCGGCTCAGGAGCGCGTTGCCGTGATGGCCGTGGTCGTAGACCGCGTTCATGCCGTAGACCGCGTGGTGCGAGTCGCCGGCGAGGAATTCGTGCTGCGCCTGTTCCGGCCAGCGCGACGCGTGCCGCGCCGCATGGATGTCGTGCCGGCCCTGCACTTCCTGCAGGAACAGCACGTCGGCGTCGAGCGAGCCGATCGCCTGCTTCAGCGCGTGCACCCGAGGCCGGCTGCCGATCGAGGACACGCCTTTATGGATGTTGTAGGTCGCGATGCGAAGTTTCATCGGTGGAATTTCCGCGTTGCCCGACATCGTTCGAGGCTAGCACGCCGGCAGGCGGCTGCTTTGCACTGCCGCAACCCGCGTTCAGGGAAGGCCGAGCTGGCGCGGCAGCTGGAGAATCGCTTCCGCATTGGAAGGCGAGAAACAGCGGTCCGCCGCCTCGCGCCAGGGCAGCCAGACGAAGTCGGTGTGCTCGCGCGGCGCCAGCACGACCGGCGTGCCGCCCGGCACCTGCAGGCCGAACACATGCTCGGTGTTGCGCGTCACGCCCGGTGCATAGCGGTGACGCCAGACCGGATAGATGTCGTAGACGTTGGAAAGTTGCCAGTCGCGCAGCGCGAAGGCCGGGTCGCCCGGGCCGACCGCGATGCCGGTTTCCTCGAACACCTCGCGCCGCGCGGTGGCGTCCAGCGGCTCGTCCGGCGCATCCTTCGACCCGGTCACCGACTGCCAGTAGCCGGGACGGTCCGCGCGTTCGATCAGCAGCACGTCGAGGTCGGCGGTGTGGATGACGACCAGCACCGATTCGGGGATCTTGTAGCGCGGCGGATTGTCGTCGGTCATGCGGGCCAGGGGTTCGATCGTTTGGGAAAGGGCTTGATCCGAATTTTCCGCAAGTCGAGGCATACACGTCGGACACCGGCTTGCCGATCGCGTCGCTGCCGCGAAATCATCAATCCCGCGCCGTCGCCGAAGCCGCTGGGTCCCCGCCTGAACCGGCACGACGATGCGGGATACATGCCATTGCCGACATATGTGGCCGCCCCAGCGCGGGAACGCCAGATCGATCAACCCAGCCACCCTGCCCGGCTTCTGTCGGCGGCTGAACGCCCGCGGACTCCGTTTTCCCGCCATCGTCGTTCCCGCGAAGGCGGGAACCCAGAGTCGTTGCGGTCGTAAGAATCGCTGACCTATGCTTCGTGAGAACGGCGCACCGATGACGCAAGCCGCCTTGCTTACCATTCCGTCAGAACATCCGAATAACAAATCGAAGACGTGGAAATCCGCGCCTTCGATGATGCCGGATGCCGCCTCGGCTTACGCCTTGACCGCCGGCTCCGCATTGCGCAGCCGGATGTGCAGCTCGCGCAACTGCTTCTCGTCCACCGGCGACGGCGCGTGCGTGAGCAAGTCCTGCGCGCGCTGGGTCTTCGGGAAGGCGATCACGTCGCGGATCGATTCGGCGCCGGCCATCATCGTGACGATGCGGTCGAGGCCGAACGCGATGCCGCCGTGCGGCGGCGCGCCGTACTGCAGCGCGTCGAGCAGGAAGCCGAACTTCAGGCGCGCTTCCTCGTCGGAAATGCCGAGCGCGCGGAACACCTTGCTCTGCACGTCGGCGCGGTGGATACGGACCGAGCCGCCGCCGAGTTCCCAGCCGTTCAGCACCATGTCGTAGGCCTTGGCGATGGCGCGGC
>JBQCGO010000074.1:0-18122 GCA_051955575.1 Burkholderiaceae bacterium | reverse complement strand
CTGATCGCCGAAGGCCGGCGGCTCGGCTTCTACACCAACCTGATCACCTCCGGCATCGGCATGACCGAGGCGCGCATCGCGCGCATGAAGGACGCCGGGCTCGACCACATCCAGCTGTCGTTCCAGGACTCCACCAAGGAGATGAACGACTTTCTGTCGAGCACCAAGACCTTCGACCTGAAGTCGCGCGTGGCGGCGATGATCAAGCGCCACGACTACCCGATGGTGCTGAACGTGGTGCTGCACCGGCACAACCTCGACCATGTCGGCCGCATCATCGAGATGGCCGACGCGATGGGCGTCGAGTACCTGGAGCTGGCCAACACCCAGTACTACGGCTGGGGGCTGATCAACCGCGCGCAGCTGATGCCGACCCAGGAACAGCTGCGGCGCGCCGAGGCCACCGTCAACGAATACCGCGAAAAGCTCGGCGGCAAGCTGCGCATCCTGTTCGTGGTGCCGGACTACTTCGAGACGCGGCCGAAGGCGTGCATGAACGGCTGGGGCGCGGTGTTCCTCGCGGTCGGCGCGGACGGCACCGCGCTGCCCTGCCACGCGGCGCGCGCGATCCCGAACATGACCTTCCCGAACGTGACGCAGTCCTCGCTGCGCGAGATCTGGTACGACAGCGACGCGTTCAACCGCTTCCGCGGCGACGCGTGGATGAAGGAGCCGTGCCGCACCTGCCCGGAGAAGGAAAAGGACTTCGGCGGCTGCCGCTGCCAGGCGCTGGCGCTGACCGGCGACGCCGCCAACGCCGACCCGGTCTGCGACCGTTCGCCGCATCACGAGACGGTCAAGACCATCGTGCTGCACGCGCAGGCCCAGCGATCCGCCCCGGTCGAACAGCCGCTGGTGTTCCGCAGCGACGCCAATTCGCTGCGGCTGTCGGCGGCGGAGGCCGATGACGCCGTGAAGTCATGAAATTTTTCGCGCTGCCCGCCTCGCTCGCCCTGCGCCGTACGCCGTCCACCGCCCTGGCGGCCCGCGCCCGCGTCGTTCCCGTTCCCGCCTCGCATCCCGACACGCTGTTCCTGCACTGGCTGGCGTTCGCCGGTGTGCTGCTGTTCGCCGGCGCGCTGCTCTGGCGCACCAACGTGCTGGCCACGCTGACTGAAGTCGACCCGACCTACATCACGCTGGTCATCATCCTGGTCTTCGTCGGCTCGACCGCGTGGTGCGGCGCGCGCGCCTGGCGCCTCGGCGCCGAGCGGCGGGCGATGGAAGACTGGATCGCGCGCTGCCGGCGCGACGGCCGCGGGCCGCGCCCCGTACCGCGGCACGATGCGCAGGTCGCCGCCTACCTGTGGTCGCTGCAGCAAAAGCTTGAGGCGGGCGGCGCGGGCAACGCCGACACCGGCCCGCTGACCGACGTGCTGGCCGACCGGCTGCACGGCCCGAGCGAGACTGCATGGTGGGTCAACGGCATCCAGATCAAGCTCGGCCTGCTCGGCAAGGTGATCGGCTTTTCCATCCTCGCGCTGCAGATCTCGCAGATCGAGAACTTCGATCCGTCGCAGACCCAGAACCTGCTGAAGAGCCTGACCGGCGGCCTCGGCATCGCGCTGCTGATCACGGCCGTCGGCCTGGTCGCGAACATCCTGCTCGGCATGCAACTGGTGCGGATCGACCGCTACGCCGACACGATGCTGGCCGATGCGCTGCATTTCGTCGAGACCGAACTGCCCGCGCCGTCTGGGCGTCCGGCCCTGCCGGCGGCCGAAGCCGCCGACGTCGCCTGACCCCATGGCGTTCAAGCGCAAGTCCCGGGATACGGAGGTCGACCCGTTCTACGACATGCTGTTCAACATCCTGATCGCGTTCGTGTTCTTCTTCATCGTCGCATTGCTGGCGATGAACCCGAAGGCGAAAAAGGCGGGCGACATCCCGGCCAAGGCAGAATTCATCATCACCGTCACCTGGCCGGACCTGAATCCGAACGACATCGACACCTGGGTGCAGGACCCGGCCGGCAACAACGTCTGGTTCCGCCAGCGCGAGGCCGGCCTGATGCACCTGGACCGCGACGACCGCGGCATGGTCGGCGACACCATCGTCGTCAACGGCAAGGAAGTGGTGAACCCGCTGAACCAGGAAGTGGTGACGATCCGCGGCTTCGAGCCGGGCGAGTACACCGTCAACGTCTTCTATTACGAAAGCCGCAACCACGAGCCGGTCGACGTGAACGTCGCGGTGGTCAAGGTCAATCCGAAAGCCGACGTGATCTTCTACGGCACCGTCAACCTGCCGGCCAAGGGCGAGGAGCGCACCGCGGTGCGTTTCACGGTCGACGCCAACGGCGCGGTCAGCAACATCAACACCCTTCCCAAACACATCGTCCAAGCCGAATGAGCCATACCGCCCTGCTGCTGACCGTCGTCTACCTGGTCGTCGCCTTCCTGCTGCTCGTGCTGTGCCTGGCCACGCGCTGGCCGCGCGGCGTGAAGATCGCGATGATCGCCGCCGTCACCGCGTCCTACTTCGTCGCGCACGACGCGTTCGACGGCATGCTCGGCTGGCCGGCCGCCAACTCGCCGCCGGACAAGTTCGTGCTGCTGGCCACCGTGATCGAGGAGCCGGACAAGGAGCACGGCACCCAGGGCGCGATCTACGTCTGGCTGAACGGCGTCCAGGACGGCAAGCCGGCCGCGCAGCCGCGCGCCTACAAGTTGCCGTATGCGAAGGATCTGCATGCGCTGCTGAACGAGGCGATGAAGAAGAACCGGCAGGGCATCAGCCAGATCGGCTCGATCGAGAAGCCGGCCGGCGGCCGCGGCGGCTCCTGGCTGCGCACCGCGGCCGACCCGAACGTGAAGATCCGCATCAGCGACGCCCCGGCGCCGCAGTTGCCGGAGAAATAGCATGCGTGCGGCTCTCCTTCTCGCACGGCTGCGCGCCGCGCAGTCCGGGTGGCTGCGTGCGGCGGCCGCCATGGCCGCACTGCTCGCCGCCGGCTGCGGCCATCGCGCCGACACTGCGTCCTACTTCCCGCTGGAAGACGGCGCGCGCTGGGACTACCGGGTCACCACCGACATCGACGGCGGCACCCAGGAAGACACGCAGACCATCCGCGTGCTCGGCAACCGCACGCTCGACGGCGACCCGATCGTCGTGCGCCGCAGCGAGCTGGGCGCGAACGTCGGCGTCGAGTACCTGCTGCGCGCGACGCCGCACGCCATCGAGCGCGTGGCCCAGCGCACCGACCTGCAGGACGTCGCGATACGGGACGAGAAACCGCGCACCGTGCTGCCGCTGCCGCTGAAGGTCGGCGCGACCTGGATGACGCCGACCGTGCCCTACGTGATCCTGCGCCGGCGCGAATCGCCGCGCGAACTGAAGTACAGCAAGCAGGTGCCGATGCAATACACCGTCGAGACGCTGGACGACAAGGTCTCGGTCCCGGCCGGCAACTTCGACCATTGCGCCCGGGTGCGCGGCGTGGCCGACGTCACTCTCTACACCGACGGCGTGTCGGGCTTCCGCAAGGTGCCGCTGACGACCAGCGAGTGGTATTGCCGCGGCGTCGGGCTGGTCAAGCTGGAGCGGGTCGAAAAGCTCGACACGCTGTACTACTCGGGCGGCAAGGTGGTGATGGCGCTGGAGGATTACAAGCTGCCGTAAGCAGGGCCGGACAAACTACTGCGCGGTCCGCCATGGCGCCTGCGGTGCTTTGCGTACAGTGCGTACGCGTCCGCTCCTCGGCGCCATGACGAACCGCTCGCTATGCTTATCCGGCACACCCTCGCGGACCGGCGCTAGGCCGCCACGCCCATCTCCCGCTGCAGCCGCGCGAGGAACGCATCGACGTCGAACACGCCGAGCGTGCGCGTTTCTCCCGCCGGGACGCCCGGCAGCTCGATCACTTCCTGCAGTCCGCCCTGCAGCGCGTCGTCGGCCGCGCCGTGCAGGATTTTCGGCGCGCGCAGCCGGTGCGCGTTGGCTACCGTGACGATGCTGTCGACCGCGTCAACCACCACGCCGAAGCATTCGTCGCCGCGCTCGATCACCAGCACCCGCGCGTCCATGCGCTCGGCCGCATCCGGCATGCCGTACAGGCGGCGCGGATCGACCAGCGTGACCATCCGCCGGCGCAGGTTCAGGATGCCGTGCACGAACGGCGGCATGCCGGGTGCCTGCACCAGCTGTTCCGGCAGGCCGATGATTTCCCGCACCTGGCCGATCTCGACTGCGTAGGCGTGGCCGATCGCGAACGCGATGTAGACGCGCCGCCGCGAGGCCGCCTCGCCGGCGGCCTGTCTCGTCGCGTGCCCTGCGCCGGCTTCGGCGCCGTACAGCGCCGCGTGGCCCTGGGTAATTTCCTGCAGTTCGGCGCCGGAAAACAGCGCGTCGTGGTCGAGCAGGATGGTGTCGCCGCCGGTGTCGGCCGCAGTCTTGGCGTCGCGCGTGATGCAGCCGCGGAACATGCCGGCGCGCGCGCGGCCGAGCAGCGGGATCGGCAGCACGTCGTCCGGGAAGAAGCCGAAGATGTCGTCGACCGAATCGACCAGGAGGCCGATCGGCGCGTCGCCGATGCGCGCGATTACCACCCGCTGGTCCGGCGACGGCGCCGGCAACGCGCAATCGGGCCGCAGCAGCGCCTCGAAGCGCACCACCGGCACGGTGCGGCCGCGCAGCGACATCCAGCCGAGGCAGAGCCGGCTCGCCATCACCGATTCCTTCAGTTCCGGCACCGCCATGATCTCCTGCACCGCCGCCATGTCGAACGCGAACGCGGCGCCGGCGACGCGGAACGCGACGCACTGGCGGCGCTGCGCCTGGCGCCGGAAGCGCTGGTCGCCGGCGTCGTCCTTGTTCGCCTGCAGCGCGCGCACCTGCGGCAGGTTTTCGATTGCGATCACCGCGGCCGGGTCGAGGAGACGGATCAGCCGCCGGCCCTCGTCGAGCTGGATGGTGCCGGCGATGATGCCGTGCGGTCCGCCCTGCCGGTAGTGCAGCGTGCTGCGCTGCTCGGGCCGGATGCGCAGGATTTCGCCGGTGGCGTGGAACAGGATGCCGACCGGCACGCTGTCGCGGTCGACGATCGCCACGCGGTGCGTCGCGTCCGCCGCCGGCGCCGCCGGATCGAAGATGCGACCGAGGTTGATCACCGGGATCACCGTGCCGCGCAGCGTGAACACGCCGTCGAGCCAGGCCGGTCCGAGCGGGATCGGCGTCAGCCGCGTTGGGCAGGCGACTACTTCGCGGATGCTGCCGGCCGGCAGCGCGAACTCTTCCTGCCCGAGCAGGAAGGAGCCGAACAGTTCGGTGACGGCGCTGTTTTCCGCCGGTGCGGTTGACGCGGACGAGGCGGACGCTTGCGTCGCGATGCCCGATTCGATGACGTCCATGTTGTCTCTTTCAGAATTGCCGCTGGATCTCGCGGATCGCGTAGCCGGCCTGCGCGCAATCGATGGTGATCTGGCGTCCGTGACGGCCGCCGGTCTCGGTATGCACGATGCGGATGCCGGTCGCGCCGACCAGCCGCGTCGCCGTCGCCGCGTTGAGCGTGCCGACCTGTCCCGACGGATGCTTGAAGTCGATCATGTTGGCGCCGCCGGCGATCACCGCCTCGATCTCGTCGTGGTCGCCGGGGCGGATCTCCATCGCCGCCAGCAGCGACGGCACCGCCTGGCTGACGTATTTGGCGCCGATGCCGGCGACCGGTTTCGCGGTGTCCGGCAGCAGGCAGTGCGCCAGCCCGAAGCGGCCGCGCCGCCGCCACAGGAAGGCGATGCCGACGCAGGAGCCGAGCGTGGCCTTGAGCCGGTCGCTGCCGGCGCCGACGCGGATCTCGCCGATGCGCGCCACCAGTGTAGTCGGCGTGGCCGGCATGGCCAGGTCGTTCATGCCGTGCCCGCTTCGTTGCGGTAGATCAGCGGCTGCTCGAAGCGGTAGCCGGTCTGCAGCCGGCCGAGCGATTCCGATTCGCCCAGTACCAGCCAGCCGCCGGGAACCAGCGACTGCCGCACGTGCTCGACCGCGCGGCGCTGGTCCTCGGCGTTGAAATAGATCAGCACGTTGCGCAGGAAGACGATGTCGAATTTCTCGGGCAAGGGCCGCGTCGAGAACAGGTTGTGCTCGGCGAACGTCACGCTGCGACGCAGTTCGGCGCTGACCTGGAAGCCGTCGTCCTCTCTGGAGAAATATCGCTCGAAGAACGCCGCGTGGGTCCCGCGCACGCGCTCCAGCGAGCGGCCCGCGTAGACGCCGGCGCGCGCGGTCGCCAGCACGTCGGTATCGATGTCCGTCGCCGTGATGCGCCAGGAAAAACCTTTCACCTTTTGCGCGAAGTCGTCGCACAGCATCGCGATCGAATACGCTTCCTCGCCGGTGGATGCCGCCGCCGACCAGATCCTGAGCGGTTGCCCTGGCCGCGCGTTCGCCTGCCAGGCCGGCAGGAAGGTATTGGTGAAGAATTCCCAGACCCGCGCGGTGCGGAAGAACGAGGTTTCGTTGGTGGTCACCAGGTTGATGAAGCGCTGCACCTCGTCCGGATGCCGTGCCAGGAAGTCGAGATAGTCCTGGTAGCGCGTCAGCGACAGCGCGCGCAGGCGCGGCCGCAGGCGGCCCTGCAGCAGCACGCTCTTGCGTTCCGACATCGTGATGCCGGTATGCCGGTGCACCAGGCCGAGCAGGCCCGCCAGCGTCGGCGCGTCCAGCATGCCGCCGGGTGCGCCGGCGCCGTCCTCGCGCCGGTTGTTCTCGAGCCGGTTGTTCTCGAGCCGACCGTCGCGGTCCGCGATCGCATCCATCTCAGACCTTGAACTCGGCCACGGTCTTGTTCAGGCCGATCGCGCCGTCGCGCAGCCCATCGGTTGCGGTTGCGATCGTCTCGCAGGCGCCGGCCGATTTCTCGGTTTCCTCGGCCACGTACTGGATCGCGGTGCTGACCTCGCGCGCGGCCATCAGCTGCTCGTCGGCCGCGCAGGAAATCTCCGACATTGCCTGCGTGGTCTGGGCGACGCCGGCGACGATCTTGTCGAACGCGTCGCTGGCCTGGCGCGAGATGTCGCTGCCGGCCGCCACGCGCTTGACCGACTCGTTGATCAGCTTCGAGATTTCCTTGGTCGCCTGCGACGAGCGCTCGGCCAGCTTGCGCACCTCGTCGGCCACCACCGAGAAGCCGAGACCGTGCTCGCCGGCGCGCGCCGCCTCGATCGCCGCGTTGAACGCCAGCATGTTGGTCTGGCTGGCGATCTCGCTGATCACCTTGACGATCTCGCCGATGTCTTCCGACGACTTGTTGATCATGTCCATCGCCTCGATCGATCTGGCCACCGCCTTGGCGCCGACCTCGGCCTCGCGCTGGGTGGACTTGGCCAATTGGTCGGCGCTCTTGGTGTTTTCGGCGATCGAGTTGATCGACGCGGTCAGTTCCTCGATCGACGCGTTCATCTCCTCGACGGTGGCGCCGAGCGCCTGCGCGCCGGCCGCCACGCCGCTGGAGCGCTCGGCGATCTCGCCGGCCGACTGCGTGAAGCCGTTGGCCGCGGCGACCGTCTGCGCGATCACGCCGCGCAGGTCGCCGATCATCTTGCGGATGCCCTCGGCCAGCTGGTCGAGCGGCTCGGTCTGATGCCAGTCGGGCACGGCGGCGGTCAGGTCGCCCTGCGCGGCGCTTTCCACCGCCTGCAGCAGTGCGTCGACCTTGACGCGGTCGCGCTCGGCCTTCGCGGCGATGCCCTGCTCCATCTCCACCTGCGCGGTGATGTCGCTGGCAAACTTGACCACCTTGGTCGGATTGCCGTTGGCGTCGAGGATGGGGTTGTAGGTCGCCTGGATCCAGATCGCCTTGCCGCCCTTGCCGAGCCGCTTGTAGCGGCCCGACTGGAACTGGCCGCGGTTCAGGCTTTGCCAGAACGCCTGGTATTCGGGGCTGGCCGCGTAGTCGCTTTCGCAGAACATCCGGTGATGCTTGCCGCGGATCTCGTCCAGCGCATAGCCGAGCAGGCCGGTGAAGTTCTCGTTGGCGGTCAGCACGTGGCCGTCGAGGCCGAACTCGATCACGCCCTGCGACTTCTCGATCGCGTTGATCTTGCCCTCGACTTCGGCGTTGCGCTGCTTGGCCTCGGTCACGTCGGTGGCGAACTTGACCACCTTGAACGGCACGCCGTTGGCATCGAAGATCGGGTTGTACGACCCGTGAAGCCAGATCTCGCGGCCCTGCTTGTCCAGGCGCTTGTATTCGCCGGACTCGAACTCGCCGCTGCCGAGCTTTTGCCAGAACTGCCGGTAGGCCGGGCTGCGCGCGTGGACCGGGTCGCAGAAGATGCGGTGGTGCTGGCCGCGGATCTCGTCGAGCGTATAGCCCACCGTCTTCAGGAAATTGTCGTTGGCGTCGAGGATGTTGCCTTCCAGGTCGAACTCGATCACCGCCTGCGACTTTCCGATCGCCGCGATCTTGCCTTCGTATTCGGCCGTGCGGCGCTTGGCCTCGGTGACGTCGGTGGCGAACTTGATGACCTTGTACGGCTTGCCGGACGCGTCCAGCACCGGGTTGTAGGACGCGTTGATCCACACTTCGCGGCCGTGCTTGCCCAGGCGCCGGTATTCACCGGAGTGGAATTCGCCGCTGCCGAGCTTTTCCCAGAACGCGCGGTAGGCCGGCGTCTTCGCGTACTGCGGATCGCAGAACATCGAATGGTGCTTGCCGCGCACCTCGTCCAGCGTATAGCCCACCGCGCCGAGGAAGTTGTCGTTCGCGTGCAGGATGGTGCCGTCGAGGCCGAATTCGATGACCGCCTGCACACGGTTCAGGGCGATGCTGATGCCTTGCAGATCGTCGGCATGCGATTGAAAAACCGGATCGTTGTTGCCCATTTGCGCTGCCTTCTCGGAAAAATTTGTCGGGAGGACACGGCTGGTTTTCCGGTGCCCATGACATGCTTTACGGCGTGCCCGGAGCGTTTCTTTATGTTGGAAAAAAGCCATGCCGAAGCGGCAACGAAGTCGCGCGGCATGGCGTTGCCGGCAGCCGCGGGAGCGCTCCAAGCCGGAAGAAAGAAGCGGAAAAAAGGGGCGGAAGGAAAAGGCGGAAGAAAGCGGCGAGGAACGAAGCGGAGAGCGGAACGGAGGCGAGCTCGGCAAGCGGCGGTGCAGGCGACTATTTCCGCTTTCCCCTGTTGTCCTCGCCGGCAGGTTGCCAATCCGGCATTTCCCGCTTCATGAACGCGTCGAACAGCGGTACGGTGAACGCGGTGTCGCCGTGCCCGGGGCTGTAGAGCATGCCCTTGCGGATCAGGCCATCGCGCAGCGGGCCGACGGCATTGACGCTCTTGCCCAGCGCCCGGGCGATGTCGCCGGAGCGCTGCGGCAGCGGTCCCAGTTCGGCCAGCGCCCGCAGGTATTCCTTCTCGCGCGGCGTAAGCCGGTCGAAGCGGACGCGGAAGAAGCTGCTGTCCAGCGCCGCGGTCGCGCGCGCGGTCGCCTGCCTGACCAGCCCGATGCCGATCGGCGAGCGCTCGGCCAGGTTCCACGCATGCGAGCCCCATTCCTGCAGGTAGTACGGATAGCCGTGCGTGACCCGATGGATTTCGGCCAGCGCGTCGTCGGTGAAGGCCGCGCCTTCCTCTCTGACCGGGTCCTGCAGCGCACGGGCCGCGTCGGCGGGATCCAGCGCGCCGACCGGCGGATAGTCGAACAGCCGCTCCGCATAGGACTTGGCGTCGCCCGCCAGCCCCGGCAATTGCGGCAGGCCCGCGCCGACGATCACCAGCGGCAATCTGCGCTGCGCCATCCGGTGCATCGCCATGATCAGCGCGCCGAGCTCCTTGTCGTTCAGGTACTGCAACTCGTCGATGAACAGCGCGACGCCGCGCTTGCGGTCAAGCGCAGCTTCGGCCACCGCTTCGAACAGTTCCGGCAGATCGGATTCGAGGTCGCCGCTGTCGGCGATGCCGCGCGCCATGCCGGCATCGACGCCGACCTCGATCTCGGCGACCCGGATCTTCAGGCCGGACAGGAATCCCTTCAGCGCGAACAGCGCTTCGCGCGCCTTCCGGCTGAAGCCTTCCATGCGGTCGAGTGCGTACAGCAGCCGGCGCAGCGGCGGCGCGAGCAGTTCCGCCAGCGGCGTGGCTTCGCGCGCTTCGATCGCCACGGTCTCGTACCCGCGCTGCTCGGCAAGCCGCTGCATCGCGTTCAGCAGGACGGTCTTGCCGACGCCGCGCAGGCCGACCAGCAGCATGCTCTTCTCGTAGCGCCCGTTCAGGACGCGGGCGAACAGCAGGTCGGCGCGTTGCAGCAGCGCGTCCCGGCCGGTCAGCTCGGGCGGCGGCGCGCCCGCGCCGGGCGTGAAGGGATTGCGGATCGGATCCATCGATGTATAGGTTTCTATACCAAGGTTACCGGATTATACGAATATCTAAAATAGATTGGTAACTCTTCTTAACGTTCCTATGACTGCATGCGCCGGCGATTCTCGTCGGGCACTCGCTGTGGCAGGGAGGTCCGGCCCGGAAGGCGCTGCACGGCAGCGGGCCGCGCCCCGCCTCCGTCATCGGCCGAAGCCGAGTCCCGCGCTGTCGAGAAACGCATCCACCGCGTCAGTGTAGGCGCCCGGCGCGCCGAGGGTTGCGTTGATCTCGGCATGCGTCAAATCCTGCTCCAGCACCTCGCCGCGCACGCCGAGCGAGGCGGCGCGTTCCGCGTGGCGCTGCGCCTGCGCGCAGGACAGCCGGCGCCTGGACGAGCACACCGCGAGGAAGGGGACCGCGCCCGGCGACAGTTGCGGCGTTGGCGAAACGGCCTGCCAGAACGCCGGGTCGCTGCCGAACGCCTCGTCGTACAGCGGCAGGTGCGGCGCCTGCATCAGGCGCGCGACGTCGAGCGCGGCGCTGTCGAGCAGGACCGCGACACGCGGCGGCCGGGCGCCGGCCTGGCGCAGCCGTTCCGGCGACGCGGCCAGCAGCGCGACCAGGTGTGCGCCGGCCGAGTGGCCGATCAGCGCGATGCGACCCGGATCAGCGCCCCAGGACGGCGCCAGCCGCTCTACAGTGGCCAGCGCGGCCGCGACGTCGCCGGCTTGCCGCGAGAGGTCGGCGTCGGGCAGCATCCGGTAGTTGACCGAGACGAACACCGCGCCGCGCGGCAGCCAGTGCGCGAGCTTGTTGCCGATCACGCCCGCCAGCGCCTTGGCGCCGCGCCGCCAGCCGCCGCCGTGCACCATCACCACCAGCGGCGCGCCGCCGGCCGGTATCGTCGCTGGGGCGGGCAGGTAGACGTCCATCCGCTGGCGCGGATCGTCGCCATAGGCGACGTCGCGCAATCGCCGCGCGCCGTCCGGCAGTGCCGCGCGGCTCGGCTGGCGCTCGCCGGTGTCGAGCGCGGCGCCACGGTTCGCGCCGCGCTGCGCCAGCCAGTCGCGCAGCGGTCCGGCCTGTGTGCAAGGGATGCCGGCGGCCAGCAGCAACGCCGCGACGGCCGTGCATAGCGGAAAACGGATGGACATCGGGCCTCCTTTCGGGTAAGGGCTACGTCTTCCGGTCTTCTTCCGGTTTTTTGCCGGATGGCGCAAACGGCAGGAATTGCAGGCGGCGACGGCGGCGGATTACGCGTGCGCCGCCTCGTCGGTCTGGTTGATCGCGTCGGCCGCATCGACCGCGGCGCGCAATCCGGCCGGCGCGAGCGCCTGCGCCAACGGCGCCGGGCGGCCGAGCAGGAAGCCTTGCATCGCCGTGACGCCAAGCTGGCGCAGCGTGCGCAGTTCGGCGGCCGTCTCGACGCCTTCGGAGACGATGGCGCTGCCGGTTTCCTCGGCGAAGCGGATCAGCGCCGCGGCCAGCGCGCGCTCGGCGCGGTCTGTGTCGATGCCGCGCGTCAGGCTGATGTCGAGCTTGATGATGTCCGGCGCCAGCTTCAGGATGTGGCGGAAGCTGGCGTAGCCGGCGCCGGCGTCGTCGACCGCGACCCGCAGGCCGCCGGCTCGCAGCGGCGCGAGGATGCGGTGCAGGTCGGCGTAGTCGGGAATCGACGCGTGCTCGGTGATCTCGACCACGATGCGGTCGAGCGCCGCGCCGGCGAGCGCCTGGGCGAGCGCGCCGCAGGCGACGGTTTCCGGCGAGACGTTGACGGCGAGGTAGGCGCCGGCCGGCAGCGACGCGAGGGCAGTGAGCGCCTTGCCGATCGCGCTGGCTTCGAGCGCCGCGCCGAGGCCGGTCTTGGCCGCCTCGGTGAACCAGACGTCAGGGGTGCGCGCCGGGTCGCCGGGAAAGCGGGACAGTGCCTCGACGCCGATCACCCGCGCGGTCGCGATGTCGCAGATCGGCTGCCAGGCGATCGAGAAGCCGTTCCCGGTTTCCAGCAGCGCCTCGATGCGGTGGCGCATCGCCTGCCGCGCGCCGGCGGCGGCGCGCTTGTCCTCGATCGTGCCGGCGACCAGTTCGGCGACCACCTGCATCAGCCGCGTGTCGCGGTCGTTCAGCGTGGTGTGCGGCATCGAGGAAAAACAGCACAGCGTGCCGTACACCCGGCCGTCGCGCAGCCCGATCGGCACGCTGGCGTGCGCGGCGATCGGCAGCGCTCGGGGGATGTCCAGGCGCATGGCTTCCGCGCTCTCGCGCGTATCCGGGATCAGCGCCGGCAGCCGGCCGTCGACCACGCGCTGGCAATAGGTCCGTTCGAGCGGATCGCTGTCGCCGGTCCGGATCGGCGGGTTTTCGGCGGCGGCGTCGACATGCCGGTAGACGCGCCGGCCCTCGGCAAATTCGCTGATGAAGGCGACCTCCATGCCGAGATGCGTGCGCACGGCGGCGAGCGATTGCTGCAGGAGCTGATCGGCGTCGACATCGGCGGCGTTGCCGGCGGCGGCCGACGGCGTCGCTTCATGGAGGGCAGACGGTTTCGCCGGCATCAACGGACACTCCTCGACGGCTGGGCCGGCGACGGGCCGGCTGACGGACTGGACGGACGGTCTCGAAACGGAAGGCCGCGAAACGCGGACATCCTGAAAATAGCGGGTTTGTTGACCGGGCGCAAGCGTGCCCGGGACGTCGCGCCGCGCGGCCGCGCATAAAAAAGGCCGGTGGTTTGATCCACCGGCCAACTGGCGAAGAGAGGCGGGACAGGGGGGCTATCCCGCCATTGCACTCCTCAATCCAAGGAGAAGGGTTCGATTACTTGGCGAGCTTGAAGACCCAGACCGAGCCGCCCTGCTCGAGGTAGTTGACTTTCTTGGCCACGTCGCCGCCCCACAGCGGGACCGCGCCGCCCCAGCCTGCCACCACCGCGACGTACTGCGTGTCGCCGTCCATCCAGGTGACCGGCGGCGCCACGACGCCGGTGCCGGTCTGGAACTTCCAGAGTTCCTTGCCCGACTTGGCGTCAACCGCTTTCAGGAAGCCTTCCGGCGTGCCGTAGAACACCAGATCGCCGGCGGTGGTCATCACGCCGCCCCACAGCGGTGCGACGTTCTTCTCTTCCCAGACGATCTTGCCGGACTTCGGATCGATCGCGCGCAGCGCGCCGATGTAGTCGTCGTTGATCGTCTTGATGGTGAAGCCCGCGCCCAGGTAAGCGGCACCTTTCTTGTAGGTGACCGGCTCGTTCCAGATCTCCATGCCCCACTCGTTGGCCGGCACGTAGAACAGCTTGGTGTTCGGGTTGTACGCCATCGGCATCTGGTTCTTGCCGCCCAGGAAGGACGGCGCCGCGAACACGGTGTTGCCCTTCTTGCCGTCGGCGCCCTTGGTCGGGTCGCCCGGACGGTTTTCCGGCACGTAGTTCGGACGGCCGGTCTTCAGGTCGATGCCGGTGGCCCAGGTGATCTTCTTCACGAACGGGAAGGCGTTTTCCAGCTTGCCGTTGTTCGCGTCGATCACGTAGAAGAAGCCGTTGCGGTCAGCCTTGCCGCCGAACTTCTTGCCGTTCATGTCGAACGTGACGAACTCGTTCACGCCGTCATAGTCCCAGCCGTCGTGCGGGGTGGTCTGGTAGTGCCACTTGATCTGGCCGGTGGCCGGATCGACCGCGACCGTCGAGGACGAGAACAGGTTGTCGCCGGGGCGCAGATGGCTGTTCCACGGGGACGGGTTGCCGGTGCCGAAGTAGGCCAGGCCGGTCTGCGGATCGTAGGTGCCGCCGAGCCAGGTCGCGGCGCCGCCGGTCTTCCAGAGGTCGCCCGGCCAGGTCTTGTTGGTGGTGCCGGAGATGCCGATCTCGGTCTTGTTGCCGTCCTTGTCGTACTTGTAGCCCATGTGGCCTTCGACCGTCGGACGCACCCAGACCAGCTGGCCGGTCTTCGGATCGCGCGCCTCGATGCGGCCCACCACGCCGAACTCGCCGCCGGACACGCCGGTCAGCAGCAGGCCCTTGGCGATCAGCGGTGCGGCGGTGTTCGAGTAGCCGGCGGCGTAGTCGTCGATCTTCTCTTTCCAGACCACGTTGCCGGTGTCCTGGTCGAGCGCGACCAGTTGCGCGTCCAGCGTGCTGAAGATCACCAGGTTATCGAACAGGACGGCGCCGCGGTTGACCACGTCGCAGCACGGCATGATGCCTTCCGGCAGGCGATGCTCGTACTTCCACAGCTTGGCGCCGGTCTTCGCGTCCAGCGCGTAGATGCGCGAGTAGGAGGCGGTGACGAACATCTTGCCGTTGGCGATCACCGGCTGCGATTCCTGTCCGCGCTGCTTTTCGCCGCCGAACGAGAACGACCATGCCGGGACCAGCTTGGTGACGTTTTTCGAATTGATCTGGGTCAGCGGCGAAAAGCGCTGGCCCTGCGTGCCCATGCCGTAGCTCAGAACGTCGCCGGTGCTTTTCGCATCGTTCTCGATCATTTGCTCGGTCACGCCTGCCGCGTGCGCAGCGCCGTAGAGCGCACAGCACACCAGCGAAACTATCAGCTTCCTGTTCATGTGATCCTCCTTATGGATATGCAGACGAGTTATGTTTTCGATCAAACCAACCCGCATGACATAAGGCAAGCGGCGTGCCACCATCGAATCGCGCTGTCGCCCCTCGTGGAATGTCTCCGGCGAACGGCCGGATTGCTTCAAAAAAAATCAGCTGTCACAAAACTCAACAGGTACACCACCGGATTTTTCGCGACGGGAAGGGCGCGGCGCAGACGCGGCGGACGCGTGGCGCGGCACTGAGGCAGAGGACGGCACGAAGCGTGCAAGGCGCCCGGCACGTTTTCCGTTTCCGGGAAAACCACCGCATGCCGCGACGGCGTGCAACGCCGGGAGATGTCCTTGACGCTACCGCCCGAACTGATCGCGCCGCTGCTCGCGGCCGCCATCCGCTACTCCGGCCTGCCGGCGATCGGTTCGGCCGACATGCCGCCGGTCGAACCGATCGCCGTCGCCGCGCTGGCCGCGATCGGCTGCCCGGACAACCCGGACGACTGCCGGCAGATGGCCGCGCTGTTCGATCTGAAGCATTACCGCATCCTCATCCGCGACGAACTCGACACCGACACGCCGTACGGCAAGTCGTTCATCGTCCACGAACTGGTTCACGTGCTGCAGTACAAGCAGTCCGGGCGCGACGTGTCCGGCTGCGAGGAAGTGCTGGCAAGCGAACTGACGGCCTACGCGGTGCAGAACGCCTACCTGCGCGCCAACGGCATCTACGCGCGCGAGGGCGCGGCGCTGCAGTTCATGACCTGCCCGAAGGATGGCGACAGTTCGGGCGGCAGCGGGAAGGAGGATGCACCGACGCTGGTACCGCGCACCGCGCCGCATTGACGGCCCCTCGCGGCAGTCGGCGCGGCGGCGCATCGGGAGACGGCGGCCGCGCCGTCCCTCGATTGGGCCTCTGCGGACGTCATGCCGGCGCCCGCTCCCTGCCCGCATGCGCGGCGAGGATGTCGTCGCCGCCGACTTCCAGCGGCCGGAAGTCGGTCGAGCGCACGTAGTCCGGGCGCGGATTCGGCACCGGCTGCGGCCGGTTGGCCACCGTGTTGTAGACCACGTAAGCCTGCCAGCGGTCGTGGCGCGACAGGTTGTGGCCCGAACCGTGCAGGATGTTGCAGTCGAAGAACACCACGGTCCCGGCCTTGCCGGTGATCGGTACCGGCTCCGGGCTGCGCGCCATGATTTCCAGCATGGTCGGCTTCGGCACCACCCAGAATTTGTACGCGGTCGACTCGTCGAACTGCGGGTCGAGGTTCCCTTCCCGGTGGCTGCCGGGAATGAAGTACAGGCAGCCGTTGGCCTCGGTCGGCTCGTCGAGCATGATCAGTGCGGTGGTCAGGTTCGGCGCCGGCACGCCGTCGCGGCGCCATGTGCCGTAATCCTGGTGCCAGAGCCAGACCGAGCCGTCGATCGCGGTCTTCAGGTTGCACTTGGTGTGGTAGACGTAGAGCGCCTCGTCCTCCAGCAGTTGCCGGGCCGGCTCCAGCAGGCGCGGCGCGCGCGCCGCCGCGTGGAATACGCGCGACGCGGTCGGGCCGTCGTCGGCGTGCATCCGGTAGATCGTCTTGGCGATGCCGCCGCTGCGCTCGCGCACCAGGTGGTCGGTGTCGATCTGCTGCACGCGCGCCAGTTCGGACTTCATCGCCGCCACCTCGCCGGCGGAAAACAGTTCGGGAAACACCAGGAAACCGTCGCGCCGGTAGGCGTCGAGCTGGTCGCGGGAAAGCTTCATGGAACGCTCCTGTGACGGAAGAAAGGCCGCGCGCCGCGATGCCGGGGCCGGCGCACGATTCCACGATAGGCAGCCGGACCGTCCAAGTAAAATACATAATTCGTCCGGTTTTCATACCTCGCAGGTATCGGCATGGAATTGCGCCATCTCCGTTATTTCGTCGCGGTCGCCGAGGAACTCCACGTCACCCGGGCCGCCGAACGGCTGCACATCGCGCAGCCGCCGCTGTCGCGCCAGATCCAGGCGCTGGAGGAAGAACTCGGCGTCGCGTTGTTCGATCGCAGCAGTCGTGGCGACCGCGGCGGCCGGCGCCTCGCGCTGACCGACGCCGGGCAGGCGTTTCTGGACAAGGCGCGCCAGATCCTGCGCTCGGTCGAGTCGGCCACGGTGGATGCGCAGCGCGCCGCGCGCGGCGAGACCGGCACGCTGGCGGTCGGCTTCTACGAACAGATTGCGTACACGCTGCTGCCGCCGATCCTGCGCCGCTTCCAGGAACGCTTTCCGCAGGTCGACATCCAGCTGCGCTGGTTTCCGAACCTCGAGCAGGTCGAGGCGCTGCGCCGTGGCGACAGCGACATCGCGTTCGTGCGCCCGGTGTCGCCGCTCGACGGCCTGTGCCATCAGCCGCTGCTGTCCGAGCCTTTCTTGCTCGCGCTGCCGGCGAACCACCGCTTCGCGCAGCGCAAGCGAGTGCCGCTGGCCGCCTGCGCCGGCGAGCGGATCGTCAACTATGCGCGCCGTCTGGCGCCCGACTACCACGATGCGATCCTGAAGATGTGCGCGCTGGCCGGCTTCGCGCCGGACGTGGCGCTGGAGGTGGGGCAGGTCTACACCGCGCTCGGGCTGGTGAGTTCCGGCATCGGCGTCACGTTCGTGCCCGCGTCGGTGCAGCGGCTGCGCTTCGAGAACGTGGTGTACCGGCCGCTCGCCGGCGCGAAGGCGAAGAGCGGGATCAGCCTGATATGGCAGCGGCCGGACGCGTCGCCGATCCTGTCGGCATTCGTGGAGATCGCCCGGGAGACGGCGGCGCGGAAGGAAGAAACCCCTTAACGCAGCATCTCGACGAACACTCTCGTCGCCATCAGCCCCGGCGCGCTGTGGTGCGCGGCCGGCGACATCCAGCCGGCGAGCAGCGTCATCGCCTCGTCGCGGCTCGGCGCGGCGGCGAGTTCGCGCTCCAGCGCGCGTAATTCAGTTTCGAAGTCGTTGCCGGCCGGGACTGCGGCCGGATGGCGGATCACGCCGCGCGGCGTGCGCGGCCGTGCGCCGCCAGGTTCGGCACGGCGGCCCTTGCCGACCGCCTCGCGCTGCCGCTGCCGCAGCCGGAAGCCGGGTTCCGGTGCGGCGTCATTGACGGCATCGGTGGCGCCGTCCTCGATCCAGTCGCGGATCGCCTGCTGCTCGAACGCGGTGAACACGCCGAACATCTCGGCGCGCTCGCCGTCGATCAGTTTCCAGAAACGGCTGTCGGCGACCGGGCAGCCGCGCCGGATCCAGCCGGCCTCCTGCAACGCGTCGAGAAACGCCGGCATCGC
>JBQCGO010000073.1:0-23202 GCA_051955575.1 Burkholderiaceae bacterium | reverse complement strand
ACCGACCAGCGCTGCGACAGTTGGTAGGTCAGCTTGGCGATGCTCGCCGCACCGGTCAGGCTCTGTTCGTACCCCACCGTGAAGCGTTCCGAGATCGCCTTGCCGAGCGTGACCACCTGCTGGCTGGCCAGTCCCGATTCGCTCGCGCCGAACGAGAACTCGTCCAGGCCGATGCCCTTGGCGATCCGGCTGCCGCCCTGGTTGGCGAGGTAGCTCAGCGCCGCGCTGCTGGCGTTGAGCTGGCCGGTGCCGGAGCTCGCGGTGCCGTGACCGAACATCAGCCACGACAGTTTTTCCTCGTCGGAAACGCTCGGTTCCGACACCAGCTGGATGCGCGGGTCCTTGGCGTAGCCGGTCACCTCGACGCCGGCCTCGACTTCCTGCTTGCGGCGCATCGCCAGTATGTTGATGTTGGGGTTGTCGATCGGCCCGGTGAAATTGACGATGCCGCGCTCGATCGCCAGCGTCTGGCCGAACACCGAATACGTGCCGTCCACCACCCGCACCGTGCCCTTGGCGGTCAGCGGTTCGTTCGGCTCGCTGTGTACCGTCATCTTGCCGGCCAGCTTCAGGTCCGCCCCGGCGCCGTGGAAGCGGAAATCGTTGCCGAGATCGACGCCGATGTTCGCCACCGGCGCGAACGCGCCGGTCGGCTGGGCCGCATCCTTGGCGACGCCGTTCTGCGTGTCGGCCGCGGCGGCGAGCCGCTTGCCTTCCTTGCCGACCACCACCACGTCGTCGCCGAGCTGCGGCGCGTTCGCCGGCGGCAGGTCGATCAGCGCGCGGTCCACGGTGAAGTCGCCGTCGATGTGCAACTGCTGGTCGACATTGTTCGCCTTGGCCTGGCCGGACAGCACCAGTTGCCGGTCGGGGCTGGCGAACAGTTGCAGGTGCTGCGCGACGATGGTGGCCGCGATGTCGGGATTGCCGCCCGCCAGCCCGACGCGGCCGTTGGCGCGCAGCGTGCCGTCGCCGCCGTGGAATTCCACCTGCTTCAGGTCGATCGCGTCCGGCGTCATCGCGATGCGCACCACACCGTCGCGCAGCTGGATGCCGAGGTCGAACAGCGTGACCGACAGCGCGTCGCCGTCGATCGTGCCGGTGAGTTTCGGGTCGCCGACCGTGCCCGACGCGGCCAGATCCATGCCGAGCTTGCCGTGCAGCGCAATCTGCGGGCCGATCAGCGCACCGACCGGCTGAAGCCGCGGCACCGAGACGCTGGCGGTCGCCGTCAGCGGCGCATCGGGACCGATCGTCAGCACGCCGTCGCGCTGCTGCAGCGTGGTATGCCCCTGCGCGGTCAGCGTGCCGAAATCGCGCGCGGCGGCATGCGCGGCGGCCTTCAGGGTCTGGCCGTCGAGTTCGGCGCGCGCGGCCAGTTCGGTCAGCCCGAGCCGGATGTCGCCGCGCGGCGTGCCGAAGATCATGTCGCCGCTGCGCCGCTCCACCTGCGCGAAGCCGCTTCCGGTTTCGGTCAGCGAGAAATTCCAGCGGCTGTCGAGCACGAGGTCGGTGCGCACCGGCGGCTTCGCGCCGGTGAAACGCTGCGCCAGTTCCAGCATCCGCTTGACGTCGATCGCCTCGAGCGAGCCTTCGCTGGCGATGCGGCCGCGGTCATAGTCGAGGTGCTTCAGGTCGAGCTGCGCGCCGACCACTTCCATGCGCGCCGCGCCGACGCGGACCCGTTCCGGCGCGACCGACAGTTCGACCGGCGCGGCCAGCGCGAGGCGCGGCACGCCGCGGTTTTCCAGCTTGCGCACGGTGCCGTCCCAAGCATAGGCGTCGCCCTGCTTCTTCAGGCTGCCTTGCGCGGCCAGCGACAGCGCCAGCGGTTGCCGATGGACCTTGCCGCTGGCGTCGAGCGACAGCGTATGGTCGCCGAAGCTGCCGGACAGGTCGATGCCGAGACGGTTCAGCGCGAGGTCCGGCAGGCGCACGCCGCGCGCATCCACGGTGGCGTCGAGTTTGGCGCGCGCCAGAGCGTTCGGATCGTCGAGCGCGGCGCCTTCGATGTCGATCTTGCCGCTGGCGCTGGTCACGCGCTGGTCGCCGAATGCGAGCCGTGCGCCGCGCCAGTCGGCTTTCACATTGGGCCGCGACGGCGTGCCGGTGACCTTGCCGTCGAGTTGCAGCGCGCCCGCCAGGCCGTAGCCGAGCCGCTCGATCTGCGGCGCGTCGATCTGCACGGCAAGGGTGTCGCCGGGATTACCGAAACTGCCTTGCAGGTCGACCGTGTTGCCGGCCACGACGAGCCTGGCCTTGCTCGGCAGCAGTCGCGTGCCGACCGCTTCGAGCGTGCCGCCGCCGGTCATCGGCAGCTTGCCGTAGCGGCTGTCGTGCACGTCGAACGTCAGCTTGATCTCGCGTTGCGGCGCGAGGCGTCCGCTCGCGTCGAAGCGCATGTTGATGTCGGCATCGATCGGTGCCGTCGTTTTCTCCGCTTTCGCCGCTTTCTTCGTTTTCCCTGCGTCGCCGGTCTTGCGCAACCCGTAGCGCGCATCGGGCCCGATCCACTGCGCGGGGTTGAAATCGTCGAGCGCGCCCTGCAGCGCGAACGCCATGTCGCCGCTGCGCGCGAGCCGGCCGCTGGCGGCGAGCGCGGCCCCGCCGGCGCTCAGCCGCGCGTTCTCGATCCGGAACTGGGCGGCGTCGATCGCGGCGTTCAGCTTGATGCCGTAGGTCTTGTCGGCGAGATTGACGGTGATGCGCTGGGTGTCGAGCGCGGGATGCTCGGATGCCTTTGCCTTCGCCTTCGCATCCGTCCCGGTCTCGGACGCCGGCTTCGCGGCGGCCTGGCCAGCGGCGGGTTGGCCGGCGGCGACCGGGGCCGCGCCGGGTACCAGCTTCACCGTCATCGGGCCGTGCAGTTGCGTCGGCCGCAGGCTGCCGTACAGCGCATGCAGGTCGAGGCCGGCGACGTCGAACGCAAACTCTCCTTCGAGTTTTCCGGTATCCGTGCCGCGCGCCTCGCCGTGCCCGTGAATGGTGCCGTTGCCGAGCAGCTCGACCGTCATGTCGGACAGTTGCTGGCGCGCCGGATCGAGCACCAGGTTGAGCGCGGCCGACTCCAGCGGCAGGCGCCCTTCGTCCAGGCGTCCCGGCTTGGCGTTGTCGAGCCGGACCGGACCGCTCACCACCAGCGTCGGGTCCTCGACGCTGGACACCGTTTTCAGCGGCTTCAGTTCGGCGCGCAGCGAGAGATCGGCCGCGGGCGCACCGGGGCTGAAGGCCTTGGGATCGACGTGCGCCGCCGCGATCTGTGCGAACTCGAACGGCACGCTGGCGAACGGCGTGGCGCGCACCATCGCGGTCGCGCTCAGGCGTTCGCCGCTGGCTTTCGCTTCGATGCCGAGATCGGGCAAGGTGCCCGACAGCTTGGCGTCGAGCCGGTAGGTGTCGCCGCCGACCTTGCCGGTGAAACCCGCCGTGCCCGACAGCGGATACGGTTGCCTGCCCTCGAGCGCGACCGTCGCCTCGGCGCGGCCGTAGGGCGTGTCCACCCGCTCCAGCACCAGCCTGTGGTGAACCCGGTCGGACGTACCGTGCAGCATGATCTCGCCCAGCGTCGTATCCGACGCGCCGTTGTGCAGCACCACGCGCTGCACGGCGACGTCGCGGATGTCCAGCGCCAGCGGCAGCGTGAGGTCCTGCGGCAACTGCGCCGGCTCTTTCGAGGCCGACGGCGGCAGCCGCACGTCCACCGTGCCGGCGTGCAGGCTTTCGATGGTGAGTTTCGGCGGCGACAGCGACAGGCGCCATCGGCCGTCGAGCCGGTCGACGGCGATGCGCCGGCCCGCGTCCGCATACACGATGTCGCGCAGCCGGAGTCCGTTGGCCAGCGTGCCCGCGACCGTGCCGCTCAATCGCCCCGGCAGCGCACGCTGCGCGGCGTCCCACAGCAGCCGGGTGCCGGATTCGGTATGTACCGCAACCAGCAGCAGCAGCGCGGCCAGCACCGGCAGCGCGGCCAGCACCGCCAGCGTGATGCCGAACCCGCGCAGCACCGGGTGCCGGCGCCGGGGCGCCGCGGGCCGGGCGCCTCGCTCGGGGCGGTCGTTATGTTCGTTACGGTCGGAAGCCATCAGAAAGCGAAGCCGAGCGAGAAATGCGGGCGGATCTGGTGCCGCTCGATGCCGTAGGCGAGATCGACGTTGATCGGACCGACCGGGCTGCGGTAACGCACGCCGAAGCCGACGCCCTGGTAGAGCTGGCGGTTGGCGAAGCTGTTGGCCGCAGTGCCGACGTCGTAGAACACCGCGCCGCCCCAGTCATGGGTGAACCAGTGGTCGTACTCGGTGCTGCCGACCAGCAGGTACTTGGTCGGATACACGGTGCCGTTCTGCTGGTTGCCGATGCTCTGGTAGCTGTAGCCGCGTCCCGACTCGTTGCCGCCGGCGCGGAACAGCAGCGACGCCGGCACGTCGGCGTTGCCGCCCTTGGTGATCACCGAGCCGGCCTCGCCGCGCAGGATCACCGAATCGCGCTCGCCGACCGGGAAGAACTGCTTGATGCGGCCGTAGAAGCGCAGGAAGGTCTGGTCGGTCACGAGTCCCTTGACCGCGCCGCCGGCCTGCGCGGTGATGATGTTGCCGCGCCGCGGGAAGGTCGGGTCGTCGACGTCGCGCCGGGTCCAGGTCACTGACGGCACCAGCGCCTGGTGCACGCCGGGCGTGACGAACGTGTCCGGCGGCAGCGCCGCGCCGTTCAACTGCATCAGCTCGTCGCGGTAGTAGTCGACCGCATAGGCGATGTCGATCTTTTCCCGCGTGCGCGCGCGCTTCAGGCCGGCGCGCAGACTGCGCAGGTCGATGCCTTCCAGCGTGGTGCGCTCGGCCGAGCCGTTGACGCTGTTGACCCAGGCACCGGGCGACGGCGGCATCGCAAGTTCGAGATAGCCGTACTGGCGGCGCTGCTCCAGCCGGAGCTGGCTGTCGAAGGCATAGGCCTTGCCGAACACGTCGTAGTTCGAATAGCGGCCCTGTATCTGCGCGCCGGTATCGGTGGCGTAGCCGACGCCGCTGCGCAGCCGCTGGGTCGGGTACTCGGTCAGCCGCACGTTCACCGGCGCCTCGTCCGCATGCGCGGGATCGCTGTCGATGCTGACCACCGCGTTCGCGTAGTACGGCGTGTTCTGGATCGCGCGCTGCAGCGCCAGCAGCCGGTCCGTGCTGTACGGTTCGCCGACGGCGAGCGGATTGACGTTGCGCACGATCTGCTCGGGATAGCGATGGTCGCCGGTGATGCGCAGACCGCCCAGGGTGAACGGCGGCCCGCTGTCGTATTCGACCGAGAGCTGCGCATCGTGCTGTTCGGGCACGATGCGCGCTTCCGACGACCCGACCTTGGCCGCGGCGTAACGCTGCTCGCGCAGCGTCTGCAGGCCGCGGTCCTTGGCCGTGCTCCAGTCCTTCTGCGTGAACGGCCGGCCGGCCGGCAGAGCCCAGTTCTTGCGGATGGTCTCTAGCCGCGCCGGGTCTTGCCTCGTCACCGCGCCGGTCGCGCCGATGGTGACGTTCGACACCGTGGTGCGTTCGTGCGGCTCGACCGCGATGTGCACCACGCGGTCGTCGCCCTCGCCCTTGCCCTTGTCCTCGACGCGCACGGTCGTCTTCGGCGAGAAATAACCCTGCGTGGCGACCAGCTTCTTCACCTGGTCGGGCGCGGTAGTGACGAGGAAATTGAACTGCTCGGGACTGAGGTCGTCGCGATCCTTGTAGCGCGACAGGTCGAGAAAATCCTTCAGCAGGCCGCGCACTTCGCGCGGCGCGTCGATGTCGACCTTGTATTTGGCGTGCGCCGCGCCGGCCGCCAGCGCGAGCGCGGCGATGCACAGCGACCGCGGACGCGGCACGAGACGGCGCAGCAGGAGGTTGACGATCGGCAGACCGGTCGATGGCAAGAAAACGCTCCCAGGCAATGAGGTGGCGACGCGGGGGAAGCGGGACGAAACGGATGGAGGCGATGCGCCCCGCTGCGGCCGGATTCGGGAACGGGCCAGGTCCGAAGTCCGCCGGCTGGAGGCCGAAGGATTACGCGGGACAACCGGGCGTGACCGTCCGGCCCTTGTCAAAGCAACATGATAACCGGATAGGCATCCCGCGTCGGGAGCGGAGCCGCTCTTCTGCCCGTTGTCTGCGCTTGATCAAAGGCAAAATCCTGTCGGCAACGGTCGCGCCGGGCGCGTTACGGTTTGCCAAAACGACGCGGCCGCTCCGAAGAGCGGCCGCAGTCGAAGGCGAATGCCGGCGGATCAGGACGACGGACAGGGAAACGCGTCGACCGGGATCATGTTGTCCGGCGGCCCGGCGAGTTCGGCCATCGGATGACAGGTGCCGTTCCAGCAGAGCGTGTAGTCGACGGTGAACGGCGAACGCGCCAGGTGCAGCCGCGGCAACGGCGGCAGCGCCGGCTTGTAATGCCAGACGCCGTCCTTGAACACCGCGCCGTCAGGCGGATCCATGCCCGCGCCCGAACCGCGGATGCGCGCCTCGGTCAGCACCAGCGTGTTGCCGACGATCTTGTAGTCCTCTTCCCAGCGGATCTTTTCGATCGAGTGGGTCCAGGCCAGCGTGAACGTCTGCAGCGGCAGGGTGACCGCCAGCCCCGCCGCCGCCAGGCACAGCGCGCTCATGCGGTCGCCGCCACCCGGCGCTTCTGCATCAGGTGCCAGGCGATGAAGAGCGCGGACATCGCAAAACCGATCTGGTCGGTCAGCGGCACCGCCGCCACCAGCATCGCCGCCGCCACGAACGCGAACAGCCGTTGCACCAGGTTCAGCGGCGCGAACAGGAAGCCGACCGCCGCCCCGCCCCACAGGCCGATCGCAAGCAGCGTCTTGAACACCACGTAGACCACGGCCACGATCGTCCAATCCCCCTGCAGCATCAGCGCCGGATCGTAGACCGCCATGTACGGAATCACGAAGCCGGCGATCGCGATCTGCGTCGCCTTAATGCCGATCTTCATCGGCGAGTCCTTCGCGATCGATGCCGCCGCGAACGCCGCCAGCGCCACCGGCGGCGTCAGGTCCGCCATGATGCCGAAGTAGAACACGAACATGTGGCTGACGATCAGCGGCACGCCGAGCTTCAGCAACGCGGGCGCGGCGATCGAAGTGGTGATGATGTAGTTCGGGATCGTCGGGATGCCCATGCCGAGCACCAGGCAGACCAGCATCGTCAGCACCAGCGACAGGAACAGGCTCTTCGCGCCGACCTCGAGCACGAAGCCGGCGAAGCTCGACGCGGCGCCGGTCAGCGTCAGCACGCCGATGATGACGCCGACGATCGCGCAGGCCAGGCCCACCGGCAGCGCCTGCTTGGCGCCGTCGATCAAGCCGTCGCGCATCGTGCGCAGCGTCTCGTGCCCGCCCTTGATCGCGAAGCACAGCGCGACCAGCACCGCGATCGTGATCAGGATCGCGTAGATGCCGAACTTCAGGAAGGCCGAGGCCGCCAGCGCGATCGCCAGCCAGAACACGTAGCGGAACGCCTGCTTCGACAGCCGCGCCGCGACCGCCGCGCCGAGGATCAGGATCGCGGTCAGCGCGAGGCCGGTAAGGCCGGCGAACATCGGCGTGAAGCCGTGGAACAGCATCGCCACCAGCGCCGCCAGCGGCAGGATCAGGTACCAGTTTTCCTTCAGCGCCTTCACCGGGTTCGGAATCTGGTCCTTCGGCAGGCCGACCAGGCCGCGGCGGCCGGCTTCCAGGTGCACCATCCAGAACGCGGTGGCGTAGTAGAGCACCGCCGGGATCACCGCTGCCTTGACGATCTCGACGTAGGCGACGTTCAGTGTCTCGGCCATGATGAACGCGACCGCGCCCATCACCGGCGGCATGATCTGGCCGCCCATCGACGAGGTCGCCTCGACCGCGCCGGCGAAGATCGACGAATAGCCGAAGCGCTTCATCAGCGGAATCGTGAACTGGCCGACGGTCAGCACGTTGGCCACGCCCGAGCCCGAGATCGTGCCCATGAAGCCGGACGAGATCACCGCCACCTTCGCCGGTCCGCCCTTCGAGCCGCCGACCAGGCCGAGCGCGATCGAGTTGAACAGGTTGATCATGCCGGCGTGTTCGAGGAACGCGCCGAACAGGATGAACAGGAAGATATAGGTCGCGGACACCAGGGTCGGCGTGCCGAAGATGCCTTCGACGCCGCCATAGAGCTGATCGATGATCTGGCTGGTGGCGAAGGGACGGTGCGCGAGGTCGCCGGGCAGGTACTGGCCGAAGAAGCCGTAGGCGAGGAAGATCCCGCAGACGATCGGCAGCGCCGGGCCGAGCACGCGGCGCGACGCCTCGAACACCAGGATCACCATGATCGCACCGACGGCGAGATCGACGAACGTCGGATCGCCGGCGCGCAGGATCAGGTCTTCCTCGAAAATCCAGTGGTAGAACGACAGCGCGAAACCGGTCAGCGCGAGCAGCCAGTCGTACCACGGAATACTGTCGAGCTTGCCGTGCTTGGCGACCGGATACAGCAGGAAGGTGAGCAGCAGCAGGAAGCCGACGTGCAGCGAGCGCATCACCAGGCTCGACAGCGGCGCGAACGCCGCCACGTACAGCTGATAGACGGAAAACGCCAGCGCTGCGGCGATCATCACCTTCAGCGCGAGGCCGACGAGATGGCGCTGGGTGCCGTGCTCCTGGAACTCTTCGGCGGGCGCGTGCAGCGTATGCGGATTGGACATTTGGTTTGTCTCCAGATCGTGTGACGGGAGAGGCCGGCGGCCTCTCCCAAGGCCATTACTTCAGCAGGCCGACCTCACGATAGTATTTTTCGGCGCCGGGGTGCAGCGGCAGCGGCATGCCCTTCAAGGCGGATTCCTTCTTGATGGCCTTGCCGGCGGCGTGCGCGGCGGCGAGCTGGTCGACGTTCTCGAACAGCGCCTTGGTCATCTTGTAGACGGTGTCGGCAGGCACCTTCTCGTTGGTGACCAGGAAGTTCTGGATCGCCACGGTCGGCACGTCCTGCTTCTGGCCTTCATAGGTGTTGGCCGGAATCACCGAATCCTGGTAGGCCGGATCGCCGATCTTCGCGACCACGCTCTGCGGAATCGGCACGACGACGATCGGCAGCGAAGCCGCCAGGTCGCGCAGCGACGACACGCCGAGGCCGGCGGATTGCAGCGTCACGTCGAGCTGGCGGTTCTTCATCAGCTCGACCGATTCGCCGAACGGCAGGTACTCGACTTTCGCGAAGTCGTCGTAGTTGAGGCCGGCGGCCTTCAGGATCGCGCGCGCGTTCAGTTCGGTGCCCGACTTCGGCGCGCCGACCGAGATCCGTTTGCCCTTCAGGTCGGCCAGCGTCTTGATGCCGGAATCGGCCGACGCGACGATCTGCACGTAGTTCGGGTAGATGCCGGCGACGCCGCGCAGCTTCTTCAGCGGCGTCTTGAAGCCGGCGTCCGCATTGCCCTTCCATGCGTCGGACAGCGCGTCGCCGAGCGTGAAGGCGAGTTCGCCGCGGCCGGCCTGGATCAGGTTCAGGTTTTCGGCCGACGCCTTGGTGGCCTGCACCGACACCTTCGCGTCCGGCATCACCTTGCTGTAGATCTGCGACAGCGCCACGCCCATCGGGTAGTACACACCGCTGGTGCCGCCGGTCAGGATGTTGATGAATTTTTGCTCGGCATGCACCGGGCTCGCCGCCAGAAATGCTGCGCTCGCAAAAGCAAGCACACTACGCATGAAGCGTATCGTCATTGTCTTCTCCTTGAGAGTTAGTTGTTCAGGCAGAGGCTGCCTGCCTAATGGTATTAGCAGATGGCGTGCCATGGATAGCGGAAATGCAATGCCCGGAAAAACAAAGAATTAGCGGCGCCTCTGCCGGACGGGCGGCAATGCCGGGATGTAAAACCGCACGCCGCCCGCCCGTCGATTCCGATAACGGCGAACGAAACCGGACGCGGGAAGGGAAAGACGTCCAGCGGCGGGCCGGCCGCCCCGGTGACGCCTGTAACTGCGGGCAGGTCTGCCGGAGACGATTTCGCTGCGTCGCAATATGCGGTCGGGGAAGCGATCCGCGACGCCCCTGCGTCAGGACGAAGCCGGCCGGATCATCTCCTCCGGCCGCACCCACTGGTCGAACTGGTCGGCATTCAGGAAGCCGAGCGCCAACGCCGCTTCCTTCAGCGTCGTGCCCTCGTGGTGCGCCTTCTTGGCGATCTGCGCCGCACGGTCGTAGCCGATGTGCGGCGCCAGCGCGGTGACCAGCATCAGCGAGCGCGCCATCAGCTCGGCGATGCGCGCCGCGTTCGCCTCGATGCCCTGCGCGCAATGCTCGTCGAAGCTGTGCATGCCGTCGGCCAGCAGCCGCACGCTCTGCAGGAAGTTGTGCGCGATCAGCGGCTTGAACACGTTCAGCTCGAAGTTGCCGGATGCGCCGCCGATGCCGAGCGCCACGTCGTTGCCCATCACCTGGCAGCACAGCATCGTCATCGCCTCGCACTGGGTCGGGTTGACCTTGCCCGGCATGATCGAGCTGCCCGGCTCGTTCTCGGGAATCGTGATCTCGCCCAGTCCCGAGCGCGGGCCGGACGCCAGCCAGCGCACGTCGTTGGCGATCTTCATCAGCGCGGTGGCGAGCGTCTTCAGCGCGCCGTGCGCGGCGACCAGCGCGTCGTGGCCGGCCAGCGCGGCGAACTTGTTCGGCGCGCTGGAAAACGGCAGGCCGGTCGAGGCGGCCAGGTCGGCGGCGACGCGCTCGCCGAACTGCGCGTGGGTGTTCAGGCCGGTACCGACCGCGGTGCCGCCGGCGGCCAGCGCGCACAGCGCCGGCAGCGCCGCCTCGATCCCGCGCTCGGCCAGATCGAGCTGGGCGACGTAGCCGGAAAACTCCTGGCCGAGCGTCAGCGGCGTGGCGTCCTGCAGGTGGGTGCGGCCGATCTTGACGATGTCGGCAAACGCGTCCGACTTTTGCGCCAGCGTGGCGTGCAGCGCGCGCAGTGACGGCAGCAGCGCCTCGCTGATCTGGCGCGCGGCGGCCACGTGCATCGCGGTGGGAAAGATGTCGTTCGACGACTGGCCGAGATTGACGTCGTCGTTTGGATGCACCAGCCGCCCGCTTCCGCGCGGACCGCCCAGCAGTTCCGAGGCGCGGTTGGCCAGCACCTCGTTCATGTTCATGTTGGTCTGCGTGCCCGAGCCGGTCTGCCAGATCGCGAGCGGGAATTCGCCGGGATGCGCGCCGGCCAGCACCTCGTCGGCGGCGCGCTCGATCGCGTCGGCCCGGCGCGCGTCGAGCAGGCCGAGCTCACGATTGACGCGGGCGCAGGCGCGCTTGACCAGCGCCAGCGCATCGATCAGCGCCGGCGGCATGCGTTCGGACGAGATGCGGAAATGTTCGAGCGAGCGCTGCGTCTGCGCGCCCCACAGCCGGTCGGCGGGAACCTCGATATCGCCAAAGGAATCGCGCTCCTGCCTGGTCGCCGTCATGCCGCCTCCTTTCCCATCGTCATCCCGCGTGCGCGCCAGCGGACATTGTCGGCCGGCGCGAAGGAGTCGGGATGACGTCGGTCAAATGTGGACGCGGTGCCGCCGGCGGTTCATTCCGACAGCCCGCAGGGAGTCGCCGTCGCTTCGCGCATCACCTGCAGCGTCGCATGGTCGACCCGATGCCGCTCCTTCAGCACGCGGCCGATTTCCAGCAGGAAGCGGTCGTCGGGACAGCCGCCCGGCATCACGAGCTGCACCGTCAGCGCAGTCTCGGTGGTGCTGAGTCCCCAGACGTGCAGGTCGCACAGCCCGTTCACGCCCGACAGGCCGCTCAGGTAACGCTCGATTGCCACGATGTCGATCTGCGCGGGCACCGCGTTCATCGACAGCCGCAGCGCTTCCGTCAGCAATCCCCAGGTGCCCCACAGGATCGCAACCACGATGACGAGGCTGACCGCGGCGTCGATCCGGTACCAGCCGGTGTAGGCGATCGCGATGCCGGCGACCACGACGCCGAGCGAGACCGCCGCGTCGGCCGCCATGTGCAGGAAGGCGCCGCGCCGGTTGATGTCGTCACCGCTGCCGGCCATCAGCAGCCATGCGGACAGCGCATTGACCGCGATGCCGATCCCCGCCACGACGGACACCGTCGTGCCGGCCACCGGCGACGCCGTGCCCAGCCGCTGGACCGCCTCGAGGGCGATCGCGCCGCAGGCGCCCACCAGCAGCATGCCGTTGGCGAGCGCCGCCAGCACGGTCGCGCTGCGCAGGCCGTAGGTGTAACGGGCGCTGCGTTCGCGCGTCGCCAGCACGGTCGCGCCCCATGCCAGGAGCAGGCCGAGCACGTCGGACAGGTTGTGGCCGGCGTCGGCGATCAGCGCGGTGGAGTCGACGGCGAAACCGGCGACGAACTCGACCGCGACGAATACCGCATTGAGCAGGATCGAGACGGCGAAGGCGCCGCGCCGTCCGGCTTGCGGAGCATGGGCGTGCCCGTGCGAATGGGCATGCGCGCCATGCGCATGGGAATGGGAATGGGAATGGTGATGGCCGGAACTACCCAAGACGTTTCTCCATCGGGAATGCGTCCGTAACGAAAGAATTCGCCGGTGACGGTGTGCCGGCAGGCGTGCCGATCGAGGGGCGCAGCGGATGCGCGTCAGGACTGACGCCGTTCGGCCGGGTCCGGCAGCACACAGGCCTCGACGACCTGGAGATCATTGTCCTGCGCAAAATTCCGGACGAAATGATAGGCCAGCGGCTCGAGTTCACGCAGCGCCTCGTTGACCACGACCGACCGCACGCCGTTGATCATGATCGGCCGCACGTACGGGGAATATTGAAGATGCGCATTGGGTCCGCGGGGGCCGGACGGACGGAAGCAGGCGAGCACGCCGCACAACCGTTCTGCCCAGTCGCTCGGCCGGAACGGCTTGCCGTCCTTCGTCACGCCCTGGATGATGAATTCGCTGGCGACCTTGTCGGACGATGGAATGGGATCGGACATGCGTGAAGCCTGTATTCGTGGCGGTCGCCACAGCGATCGACTTGCCGTTCTTGTGAAACGCAAGGATGTTCAGTTCATACATATTATATCTTATAGAAGACTGAAATCCTCAAATCGCCGCATGCGTCATCCCAGCCACACCGCCACCGAAAGCAGGAGCAGCAGGAACATCCAGAGCAGCAGCGCGCGCCAGACCAGCCCCACTGTGCTGTGCAGCGCCCGCGGCGTCGGCTCGTCGCCCGGCGGGCTGTCGTTCTCGATCACGATCGAGTCGACCGTCGATGCGTCCGCCGGCAGGACCGGCGTCGCGACTTCCGCCGGCGTGCCGAGCCGGATGCCCATCGCGCCGCCGCCGGCCGACAGGATGATGCCGGTGGTCTCGTTGCGCCAGCGGCGCGCGAAGTTGCGCCAGGCGTAGACGGCATCCTCGAAATTGCCGACCACGGCGAACGCGGTCGCGGTCAGGCGCGCCGGAATCCAGTCGATCCAGAAGAACGCGCGGGCGGCGAAGCGGCCGAACTGTTCGGTGCGCAGATGGTCCGGTTCGTTCCAGGCGCGCGCCAGGAATTCGGCCACCCGATACAGCACGGCGCCGGCCGGGCCGATCGGCACCAGGAACCAGAAGAACACGCCGAACACGTGACGATGCGACGTCACCAGCGCCTTCTCGACCGCGATCCGCGAAATGTCGGTCGCGCTGAGCCCGGCGGTGTCCTGCCCGGTCCACTCGGCGAGGATTTCGCGCGCGGCGGCTTCGTCGCCGCTGCCCAGCGCGAGCTGGATCGAGGTGAAGTAGTGGCTGTAGTGGCGGAATCCGAGCGTCAGATACAGCACGACGACGTTCAGCGCGAACACGGCAAGCAGGCCGAGTTGCACGCAGATCCAGTAGAGCAGCAGGGTCGGCAGCAGGAGGGCCGCCATCATCGCCAGCCAGGCGACCTGCCCCTGGTGCGACTGTCCCGCATTGAACGAGGCTTCCATCCGCGCCGCCAGCTGCTTGATGCCGGCGTACACCGGATTATCTGCCCGCAACGGCCGGAGCTGCTCGATGAGCAATGCGAAAAGGATCGAGAGAAAGGTCATCGTCGCCGGGTCTGGTCTACAGTCAGGCGCTACGATATCGCAGGGTCTTGCAAGAATCAAACCGCGATGCGGCGCGGCCGGTGCGATGCCGCTACGCGCGCAAAAGATGGAACAGGTTGCGCAGCATGCCGGCGGTCGCGCCCCAGATCATGTGCCGCTCGAAGGGCATCGTGTAGAACACGCGGCGGCCGCCGTTGTCCGGCAACGCCACGGTGCGGCGTTCGTGGTGCGCGCCGTTCATCAGGTGCAGCAGCGGCACCTCGAAGATTTCGTCGACCTCGCGGGGATCAGGCGTGAGCGCGAACGGCGGCGTGACCAGTCCCACCACCGGCGTGACGCGATAGCCGGTGCCGGTCAGGTATTCGGGCAACGCGCCGATGATCTCGACGTGGCGCCGGTCCAGGCCGATTTCCTCCTCGGTTTCGCGCAGCGCGGTGGCAACCGGCGAACCGTCATCGGGTTCGCTGCGGCCGCCGGGAAAACTTACCTGCCCCGCGTGGTTGCTCAGATGCGCCGTGCGCTGCGTGAACAGCAGCGTCGGCTCCTGCCCGCGCAGCACGATCGGCACCAGTACCGCGGCGTTCACCAGCGCCGTCAGGCCGGCCCGCTGCCGCTGCTCGTCGTTGTGTTCCGGCTGCCACGCCGGCGGTGACACGAAACGTGCGCGCAACCAGTCGGCGGCGGTCCGTTCCGCAGCGATGGCAGCCTCGCCGGCAATCGAATCGATCGGCGTGGTAAGCGGATCGAGAATGAATTTGGCCACGATGGCAATCCAGGGAGGTTTGTGTCGACGCGCCGGGCGGCGGCATGGCGATGCTCGAACCGATGTTCGAACATGGGCGAACGAAATGGAAAACGGACACCGGGTCGACGCGATGCAAAAGGGGCACCGCAGTGCCCCCTTCGCTCGGTGCTGCCGTCCGGTTATTCGCCGGATTTGGCGGCGCGCCGGCTGGGCAGCTTTTCCTTGATGCGCGCCGACTTGCCGGAACGCTCGCGGAGGTAGTACAGCTTGGCGCGGCGGACGTCGCCGCGGCGCTTGACTTCGATCGACGCGATCAGCGGCGAGTAGAGCTGGAAGGTGCGCTCGACGCCTTCGCCCGACGAAATCTTGCGGACGATGAAGTTCGAGTTCAGGCCGCGGTTGCGGCGGGAAATCACCACGCCTTCGTATGCCTGGGCGCGCTTGCGGTTGCCTTCGACGACGTTGACGCTGACCACCACCGTGTCGCCGGGGGCGAAGTCGGGAATGTTGCGGCCGAGACGGGCGATTTCCGCCTGTTCGAGTTGCTGGATCAGATCCATCTTGTTACTCCTGGAGCCATCGTGCCGGCGCTTGCGAAAAATTTTGCCCGGTAGAGGATGGGGTTGGTCAAACGGGCGACCGCCATGGTCCCCGCCACTTCGTTGCCGCGGCCCGCTGTCCGCGCCACGGCCCTGCTCTGCTACTTACTGCAAACTGCTCAAGAATCGTTCGTCCGCCTTGCTCAGCAGCCCGTCGCGCCGGGCTGCATCGATCAGATCGGGACGCTTGCGCGCCGTCGCCTCCAGCGCCCGCTCGCGGCGCCAACGCGCGATTGCCGCATGGTGACCGCCGAGCAGCACCGCCGGCACCGGCGCGCCCTCGTACTCTTCGGGCCGCGTGTAGTGCGGGCAGTCCAGCAGGCCGTTGACGAAACTGTCCTCGACCGCCGACGCGTCGTCGTTCAGCACGCCCGGCAGCAGCCGGATCACCGCGTCCATCAGCACCATCGCCGGCAGTTCGCCGCCGGACAGCACCACGTCGCCGATGCTGATTTCCTCATCCACCGCGCGGTCGATCAGGCGCTGGTCGACCGCCTCGTAGCGGCCGCACAGCAGGACCAGCCCCGGTTCCCGCGCCAGCCCGGCCGCGCGCTCGTGCGTGAGCGGCTTGCCCTGCGGCGACAGGAACACTACCCGCGGCGCCGGCAGTCCCGCTTCCGTCTGGCGCCGCTTCGCCGCATCGATCGCAGCTTCCAGCGGCCGCGCCAGCATCACCATGCCGGGGCCGCCGCCGTAGGGCCGGTCGTCCACCGTGCGATGCGCATCACTGGTGAAATCGCGCGGATTCCACGTGTGCAACGCGCACCGTCCCTGCGCGAACGCCCGACGCGTGATGCCGGCGTCGCGCAACGCGGCGAACATTTCCGGAAACAGCGTGATGACGTCGAACTGCATGGTTGCCGCCCCGCTCGTTGCCCCGCCTGCCACCCTGTTTCGTTACCCTGCTATTTCCGTTGCCCCGCTCTGCCGCCAGTTCAACCGGTCGGCGTCGCGATCGCCGGCAACTAGGGCGTGCCGTCAATTGGTTTGGGCAATGCGTTCCCTCGACAACGCGTGCTGGCAAGGCGCGTGGCGACGCCAAGGCTGGTGCCTTGGCTAGCCATGCAACGCCGGCAGCGCGCGTTGCCGGGGGAACCCGGAGGGAACGGGCCCTAGGCGCCCCATGCCGGCGTTGCGGCTCCTTGCCGTGGGTGGCACCGCCAGGTCGCGTCCCCGCGCCTTGGCCTGCGACGCCTATGGCCCGTTCGCACGCCCAAACCAATTGACGGCACGCCCTAATAATCGGCTTCCCAGTCGACCACGATCTTCCCGGCCGCGAGATCGACCGTCCGGACGAAGGCGTCGACGAACGGGATCAGACGTTCCCCGGCATCGGCCTCGACCGGCGCGACGCGCAGGATCGGATGCGCGCCGTTGTCCATCAGATCGCTCACCTTGCCGAGCGCATCGCCGCGCAGGTTTTCGACCGCGAGACCGATCAGTTCCACCCAGTAGTACTCGTCGTCCGACAGCGCGGGGAAGTGACTGCGCCGGATATGGACCTGGGCGCCCTTCAATGCCTCGGCCGTATCGCGGTCGGCCACGCCCATCAACTGGGCCACGACGTCCTCACCCTGGCGCCGCGATTTCAGCACTTCGGCATCGGCCGGCTGCGGCTTGTCGAGCCACCATGTGCGCGCATGCAGCAGCGCGTCCGCATCGGCCGAGTAAGTCCGTACCCGGACCCATCCCTGGATGCCGTAGGCGCCGGCAACGTGGCCCACCAGGATCAGATCGGTCGGCGCTTCCATCAAGGCGTCCATCAAGGCGCGGCGCTCCGGCGGCTCGCCGTTCGGCGAACCGGAATCAGGCAGCCTTCTTCGCGGCCTGGCTGACCAGACGCTGGACGGTCGGCGACAGTTGGGCGCCGACGTTCTGCCAATGGGTCAGGCGGTCCTGAGCGATGCGGAACCCTTCTTCATTGCCTGCGGCGATCGGATTGTAGAAGCCGATCCGCTCGATGAAGCGACCGTCGCGGCGATTGCGCGAATCGGTGGCGACGATGTTGAAGAACGGACGCTTTTTCGCGCCTCCACGTGCTAGACGAATGACGACCATGATATTCCCGAAAAATGTCAAGTACGGACAAAGCCGTAAATTATAACGCACGGCCGTTTCGTTGGGCAATCCCGCGCCCGGACGACCGCGCAAACGCTCTCGAACGGGCCGGCGATCGGGCCCGCATCCCGGCCCTGCGGCGGGGACTGGTACACTTGCGGCCGTTGGGCCGTTGCCGGGCGGCGACAGCGACGGCGGCCGGCCCCTCCCCTCCCTCCCCTTTTGCGCAATTCCGACCTTCCCGACCCGCATGCCCGCCTGGAAAAACAAGACCTTCGCCACCTTTCTCGCCTCGTTCCTCGGCTCGCTCGGTCTGCATCGCTTCTACCTGTACGGGTTCCGCGACGTCTGGGGCTGGCTGCATCTCGTCACCGTCCTGTCGCTGCCGCCCGCGCTCGAGCCCGGCGCCCCGCCGACCCGCATCCTGCTCGCGCTGCCGTTCGTCTTCTCGATGCTGGCCGGTTTCCTCGAAGCGCTGGTGATCGGCCTGACGCCGGACGACAAGTGGGACGCGCGGCACAACGCGGGCAAGGCGGGGCATACCCGCTCGCGCTGGCCGCTGGCATTGATCCTGGTGCTGACCGTGGCGTTCGGGGCGACGGCGGCGATCGCCACGATCGCACGCGCCTTCGACCTGCTGTTCACCGGCGGCGCCTACGGCTGAATCCCGTCAATCCCGGTTCTTCTTGATCACGGTGATCGCGCCGTCGGTCTCCAGATAGGCGCGCTCGACTTCCTCCAGCGAGCCGACGCCGAATCCCCGCAGCTTGGCGTCGAGTTCCTCGTCGGTGACGTATTCCCGGCGCATGTTCCGGTACAGCTTGCGGCCGTCCCGCACCAGGCACAACGGCCCTGCCTCCACCAGCCGCCGGAACCATCGGTAGCGGAAGCTGAGAAAGTCGAACACATAACTCCATACGACCAGCGTGCCGATCAGCACGAAGCCGTCGGACACCGACTTGTAATCCGCCGCCATCGCGTTCTGCGACGCGTCCGCGATCAGCACCAGGATCAGCACGTCGGCGATGCCGACGGCGCCGACGTCGCGGCGCAGCACGAACCGGAAAATCGCGAAGATGAACAGGTAGACGAAGCTGCCGCGCAGGAAGATTTCCAGCGGCGGAACGGTGAAGGCGAACATTTCCGCCCAGTGGACGTTCATCGTGGATGGGCGCGGCCGCGCCGGGATGCGGAAGTCCGGACAGCGTAGCAAAAGGCTTGCCGCCGGCCTTGTGCTGCATCACGGCACCTGCATCACGGCACCTGCGTCACGCCGGCTGCGGCGCGGGAGGCCGCTAGAACTGTGCGTCGTCCAGCGCCATCGTCGCGGCGCCCCCTTCGACGATCGCGTCGCGCATGCCGGGCGCGCGGGACAGCTGATGGTCGGCGAAGAAGCGCGCCGTCGCGATCTTCGCCGACAGGAACGCGCGGTCCGCGCCATCCTCGGCAAGCAGGCGCCGCGCCGCAAGCGCGGCCCGCGCCATCTGCCATCCGCCGAGCACGATGCCGGTCAGCATCAGGTACGGCACGCTGCCGGCGAATACGGCTCTCGGCTCCGGCTTCAGGTTACGAATGACGAAATCGATCGTTTCTTCCAGCGCTCGGCTGGCCGCGGAAAGACGGCGATGCATCACGCCCCAGTCGTCGCCATCCGCCTGCGCGAGTTCGGCTTCCGTCCTGCGTATCTCGTTCAGGACAGCGCGCGCCGCGGCGCCGCCGTCACGCGCCGTCTTGCGGCCGACCAGGTCGTTCGCCTGGATCGCGGTGGTGCCTTCGTAGATCGGCAGGATGCGGGCGTCGCGGTAGAACTGCGCGGCGCCGGTTTCCTCGATGTATCCCATGCCGCCGTGGACTTGCACGCCGATCGACGCGACTTCGATCGCCATCTCGGTGGACCAGCCCTTGACGACCGGCACCAGATATTCGTAGAACGCCTGCGCGGCGCGGCGCGCATCGGCGTCAGGATGATGGCGGGCGACGTCCGACGCGCCGGCCGCGACGTAGGCGAGCGCGCGCGCCGCCTCGGTCTGGGCGCGCATCGACATCAGCATGCGCCGCACGTCGGGGTGGCGGATGATCGGCACCGCGCCGACGGAACCGGCCACGTCGCGCGACTGCACCCGCTCGCGCGCATAAGCGACCGCCTTCTGGCAGGCGCGGTCGGCGATCGCGACGCCCTGCACGCCGACCGCGAAGCGGGCGGCGTTCATCATCACGAACATGTATTCGAGTCCGCGGTTCTCCTCGCCGACCAGCATGCCGACCGCACCGCCGCGCTCGCCGTACTGCAGCACCGCCGTCGGGCTGGCCTTGATGCCGAGCTTGTGCTCGATCGATACGCACTGCACGTCGTTGCGCGCGCCGAGGCTGCCGTCCTCGTCGATCAGGAATTTCGGCACCAGGAACAGCGAGATGCCCTTGACGCCTTCCGGCGCGCCGGGCGTGCGGGCCAGCACGAGATGGACGATGTTTTCCGCCATGTCGTGCTCGCCGTAGGTGATGTAGATCTTGGTGCCGAACAGGCGGTAGCTGCCGTCGGGCTGCGGTTCGGCGCGGGTGCGCACCAGCGCGAGATCGGAGCCGGCCTGCGGCTCGGTCAGGTTCATCGTGCCGGTCCATTCGCCCGAGATCAGCTTCGGCAGGTAGCGCCGCTTCTGTTCCTCGCTGCCGGCGGTCATCAGCGCCTCGATGCAGCCGTCGGTCAGCAGCGGACACAGCGCGAACGACAGGCTGGCGGCGTTGAGCATCTCGATGCAGGGCGTCGCGAGCAGCTTCGGCAAATCCTGGCCGCCGTATTCGGCCGGATGCTGCAGACCCTGCCAGCCGGCCTCGGCATACGCCCGGAACGCTTCCCGGAAGCCTTCCGCCGTGGTGACGGCGCCGCCCTTCCAGACGGCCGGTTCGCGGTCGGCCGGGGCATTCAGCGGCGCAACCGCTTCCGCGCAGAAGCGGGCGTTTTCCTCGATCACCGCTTCCACGGTGTCGGGCGTCGCGTCGCCGCATCCCGGAAGGCGCTGGATCTCGGACAGGCCGGCCAGCTCGTTGATGACGAACAGCATGTCCTTGACAGGCGCGCGGTAGCTCATCGATCCCTCCGGAAAACGCGACGCGATGCCGGAACGGCTGACCGTTCCGGAAAGACGGACGTCAGCCGATCTCGTTAACCAGTTGCGGTACCAGTTCGAACAGGTCGCCGACCAGGCCGTAATCCGCGACCGAGAAGATCGGCGCTTCCGGGTCCTTGTTGATCGCGACGATGGTCTTCGAATCCTTCATGCCCGCCAGGTGCTGGATCGCGCCGGACACGCCGACGGCGATGTAGAGCTGCGGCGCGACGATCTTGCCGGTCTGGCCGACCTGCCAGTCGTTCGGCGCGTAACCGGCGTCGACCGCCGCGCGCGACGCGCCGATGGCGGCGTTGAGCTTGTCGGCCAGCGGATCGAGGATCTTGAAGTTTTCCGCCGAGCCGATGCCGCGGCCGCCGGAAATCACGATCTTCGCGGCGGTCAGTTCCGGCCGGTCGGACGCGGCGACTTCGCGCGAGACGAAGGCCGACTTGCCGCTGTCGCCGACCGGCGTCACCGTCTCGACCGCCGCGTTCCCGCCCTCGCCGGCGGCGTCGAAGCCGGTGGTGCGCACGGTGATGACCTTGACCGGATCGCCCGACTGCACGATCGCGATCGCGTTGCCGGCGTAGATCGGCCGTTCGAAAGTGTCGGGCGCGTCGACCCGGGTGATCTCGGAGATTTGCGCGACGTCGAGCCGCGCCGCCACGCGCGGCAGGACGTTCTTGCCGTAGGCGGTGGCGGGCGCGAGGATGTGGCTATAGCCGCCGGCAAGGGCGAGGATCTGTTCGGCGACGTTTTCCGCAAGACCTTCGGCGAATTGCGGCGCGTCGGCGACCAGCACCTTGGCGACGCCGGCGATCTTCGCGGCGGCTTCGGCAGCCGGCCGGCAGTTGCTGCCGGCGACCAGGACGTGGACCTCGCCACCGCATTGGGCGGCGGCAGTGACGGTGTTGAGGGTGCCGCCTTTCAGCGACGCGTTATCGTGTTCGGCCAGGACGAGTGCGGTCATGACGGGATCCTTCTTCGATGTTCATTGAGCACGGGCGGCGCGGCCCGCGCGGGAGTTCGGTGACGCCGCGAATCGGCGCGAAATGAAAGACGACGGCAGTCAGATGACCTTCGCCTCGTTGCGCAGCTTCGCGACCAGGGTCGCGACGTCCGGCACCATGACGCCGGCCGAGCGCTTCGGCGGCTCGACCACTTTCAGTGTTTTCAAGCGCGGCGCGACGTCGACGCCGAGGTCGGCGGGCTTGACGTTTTCCAGCGGCTTCTTCTTCGCCTTCATGATGTTCGGCAGCGTGACGTAGCGCGGCTCGTTCAGGCGCAGGTCGGTGGTGACGATCGCCGGCAGGGTCAGCGACACGGTTTCGAGGCCGCCGTCGACCTCGCGCGTCACCGTCGCCTTGCCGTCCTCGAGCACCAGCTTCGAGGCGAACGTCGCCTGCGGCCAGCCGAGCAGCGCGGCCAGCATCTGGCCGGTCTGGTTGCAGTCGTCGTCGATCGCCTGCTTGCCGAGGATGATCAGCTGCGGCTGTTCCTTGTCGGCCAACGCCTTCAGCAGCTTGGCCACCGCCAGCGGCTGCAGTTCGGCGTCGGTCTCGGCCAGGATGCCGCGGTCGGCGCCGATCGCCATCGCGGTGCGCAGGGTTTCCTGGCATTGCGCGACGCCGCAAGACACCGCCACCACCTCGGCGACCTTGCCGGCTTCCTTCAGGCGGATCGCTTCCTCGACGGCGATCTCGTCGAACGGGTTCATCGACATCTTGACGTTGGCGACGTCGACGCCGGAGTTATCGGATTTCACGCGCACCTTGACGTTGTAGTCGACGACGCGCTTGACTGGTACCAGCACTTTCATGTTTGACCCTTGGAAAAGTTCGATTGGCGAACGCTTGTTTTCGTCGTTATCAGTTCGTCACCGATTATAAAAGAGAACCATCGCTGCTGCCGTCATCCGGCACGGTCGTTCGCTTTTCCGCGCGCTGGTTTCGGCGAGGATCGGCGCAGCGCGCGGGCATGAAAAAAGCCGGCGCAGGGCCGGCTTCGGGAAAGGGTCGCGCTTCGCTTATTTGCGCTTCATGAAGAAGATGAAGTCGCGGTCGACGCTGTCGTGCGACAGCAGCTGGTTGCCGGTCTGCTTGGCGAACGCCTGGAAGTCGCGCACCGAACCCGGATCGGTCGCCACGACCCGCAGCACTTCGCCGCTGACCATGTCGTTCAGCGCCTTCTTGGTCTTCAGAATCGGCAGCGGGCAATTCAGCCCGCGCGCGTCAAGTTCTTTCTGGAATTCGATGGACATGATGTTGCCCCGGAACGAGAGACGGAACGCGGATTCTACTCCAAACGCAAGTCCCCTTTTGCGGCGCAACAAAATTTCACCAATGTTGCGCAGTCACGGGTTTTGCTCGATGCATCAGGCCGCATCGAGCCGGTCGACATCAGAGCCGTTCGCCGACCCATGCCGGCACATTCGCCAGCGCGCCCGCCAGTTGCGCCGGCTGCGTGCCGCCCGCCTGCGCCATGTCCGGCCGGCCGCCGCCCTTGCCGCCGACCTGCTGCGCGACGAAATTCACCAGGTCGCCGGCGCGCACCTTCGCGATGGCGTCGGACGTGACGCCGGCGATCAGGCTGACCTTGCCGTCGTTGACCGCTGCCAGCACAATCGCGGCGGTCTTCAGCTTGCTCTTGAGCCGGTCCAT
>JBQCGO010000072.1:0-3345 GCA_051955575.1 Burkholderiaceae bacterium | reverse complement strand
CCGTGGCCCGAATGGACCCGCCGCCTGCTCGCGGTGCGGCACCGGCACATCGTGCCGCGGCTGGACGGCGCGCACGCGATCGGCGCCGAGGCGCTGGGCGCCGGCGCGGTCGCCGCGCGCTGGCGGCGCGGCGACGGCACCGTGCTCGGCATCCTCGCCAACCTGGTCGACACGCCCGCGCCGCTGTCGGCCAATGCCGCCGCGTCGCTGCGCGACGGTACGCTGCGGTTCGAGACAGCGTCGGCGGCGTCCGAAGCCGCGACCGGGCAGCTGCCGCCGCATGCGCTGATCGCGGTGCTGGAGCCGGCCCGATGAGCGACGACGCCCTGTTCGCGCTGGCGCACGAGGCCGGCCTGTTGCGCGACTGGACCGACGCCAACGGCCGGCCGCAGCAGGTGTCGCCCGAGTCGCTGCGCGCGGTGCTGGCCGCGCTCGGCCTGCCGTGCGGCGGCGACGCCGAGTGCGCCGACAGCCGCGCACGCCTTGCCGAGCAAACGGCGCATGCGCCGTCGCTGGTCACGGCCGAGGTCGATGCGCCGATCGCGCTGCCGCCGCTGCCGATGCACGCCGGCCGCCCGTACCGGATCGAACTCGAAGGCGGCGGCCGGATGGATGGCCGCTTGCCGGGAGGCGACGGACCGATCGGACTGCCGCCGATCGACCGCCCCGGCTACCACGCGCTGCACGTCGGCGACGACACCATCACGCTGGCGGTCGCGCCGCCGCGCTGCTACGGCGTGGCCGACGCGCTGCGCGACGCGAATCTCGGCGGCCGGAACGGCCATCCCCGTCTTTGGGGTCTCGGTGTGCAGCTGTACTCGCTGCGCCGCGAAGGCGACGCCGGCCTCGGCGATTACACGGCACTCGCCACGCTGGCCGCGCGCGCGGCGGAGCAGGGCGCGTCGGCGCTGGCGATCAGCCCGGTGCATGCGATGTTTTCCGCCGACGTGTCGCGCTTCAGTCCTTACGGACCGTCGAGCCGGCTGTTCCTGAACGCGCTGCACATCGACCCGGCGGTCGTGCTCGGACCAGATGCCTACGCGCAGGCGCTCGCCGATCTCGGCCCGGACGCCGCTGCCACGCTGGCGCGCGTCGGACGCGAACCACTGGTCGACTGGCCGGCCGCCGGCGCGCTGCGACTGCGGCTGCTGCGCGCGCTGTACCGGCGCTTCTCGATCGATGGCGACCATCGCGAATTCGACGCCTTCTACCGCGACGGCGGCGAAGCGCTGGAAGACCACGCCCGCTTCGAGGCGCTGCACGCGACGCGGCTCGCGGCCGGGGAGAGCGGCTACTGGCCTCACTGGCCGGAAGCACTGCGGCATCCGCGCGGTGCGGCGGTCGCGTCGTTCGCGGCGGACCACGCGGACGAGGTCGGCTTCCATGCGTTCCTGCAATGGCAGGCGGCGCGCGCACTGCGCGCGGCCCAGCGGACCGCGCGCGGCGCCGGCATGCCGATCGGCCTGATCGCCGATCTCGCGGTCGGCGCCGACAACGGCGGCAGCCAGGTCTGGAGCCGGCAGGAAGACCTGCTGACCGGCCTGTCGGTCGGCGCGCCGCCGGACGCGATGAACAGCCGCGGCCAGAGCTGGGGCCTCGGCGCATTCTCGCCGCACGCGATGCGCGCCAACGGCTTTCGCGCCTACATCGAGATGCTGCGCGCAGTGTTCGCCCACGCCGGCGGTGTGCGGATCGACCACGTGCTCGGCCTCGGCCGGCTGTGGCTGGTGCCGGACGGCGCCGGCTCGGACCGCGGCGCCTACCTGAAATACCCGATCGACGACCTGCTGCGGCTGATCGCGCTGGAGTCCTGGCGGCATCGCGCAATCGTCATCGGCGAAGACCTCGGCACCGTGCCGGCCGGCTTCGACGAGCGGCTCGCGCGCGCCGGACTGCTCGGCATCCGCGTGCTGTTCTTCCAGCGCCGGCACGGCCATTTCCTGCGGCCGTCCGACTGGTCGGACCAGGCGATCGCGACCACCACCACGCACGACCTGCCGACCTTCGCCGGCTGGTGGCGCGGCGCCGACATCGACCTGCGCGCGAAGCTGGACCTGCTGCCGGTCGGCGAGAGCGAAGACGACACCCGGCGCCAGCGCGACGGCGAGCGGCATCAGCTGTGGCGCGCCTTCGTCGACGCCGGCTGCGCGGTCGGCGAGCTGCCGCCACCGGATGCCCCGCCGCTCGATGCCGCGGCCGGCTTCGTCGCCGCCACGCCGGCGCCGCTGGCGATCCTGCCGGTCGAGGACGCGCTCGGCCTGAGCGACCAGCCGAACCTGCCCGGCACCGTCGACACCCACCCGAACTGGCGCCGCCGCCTGCCCGACGTCGCCGACCGCCTGCTGGAGCCGGAAGCGGTGCGCCGCCGGCTGGCGCGACTGTCCGCGGCCCGGCCGCGCAACGGAGACTCCTGATGGCCATTCCGCGGGCGACCGCCCGTCTGCAGTTCCACAAGGATTTCACGCTGGACGACGGCGCGAAGGTGGTCGACTACTACGCCGCGCTCGGCACCAGCCATTTCTACGCGTCGCCGATCTTCGCCGCGCGCAGCGGCTCGACCCATGGCTACGACATCGTCGATCCGACCCGGATCAACCCGGAGCTCGGTGGCGAGCCGGCCTTGCGCCGGCTGGTGGAGAAGCTCCGTGCCGCCGGCATGGGACTGATCATCGACATCGTGCCCAACCACATGGGCGTGGCGGAATCGCAGAACCCCTGGTGGCAGGACGTGCTGGAGTGGGGGCAGGAAAGCCCGTACGCCGGCTGGTTCGACATCGACTGGAACCGCCGGGACGCCGCGTTGCGCGGCAAGGTGCTGCTGCCCTTCCTCGGCGACCAGTACGGCAACGTGCTCGATTCCGGCGACCTCGCGCTGCGCTTCGACGCGGAGACGGGGAAATTCTTCGTCGGCTACCACGCACACCGCTTTCCGGTCGCGCCGGCCGACTATCCGGCCATCCTGTATGCAGCCCACGCGCCGGTGCTGGCGCCCGCGATCGCGGCGTTCTCGCCGGACGACGGCCGCATCGCCCGCCATGCCTCGGCCGGCGCCTTCGCCAGACTGCGCGACGTCGCCGCCACGCCGGAAGGCCGCGCCGCGATCGATGCCGGGCTGGCACGCTTCTCGACGGCCGAGCCGGCCGGCCGCGACGCGCTGCACCGGCTGCTGGAGCGGCAGCCCTACCGTCTCGCCTGGTGGCGCTACGCGGCCGACGGCATCAACTGGCGGCGCTTCTTCGAAGTCACCGAGCTGGCCGGCATCCGGGTCGAGCGCGACGACGTGTTCGATACGACCCACGCGCTGACCTTCCGCCTGTACGAAGAGGGCCTGATCGACGGCGTGCG
>JBQCGO010000071.1:0-3548 GCA_051955575.1 Burkholderiaceae bacterium | reverse complement strand
TCCTACCGACCTCTGCAAGAGGGAGCACACCATGTACAGCCAGTTCCAGAAGCAGTCGCTCGACCTCGGCAAGCAGTTCGCCGAGCAGGCCTACAAGGCGCAGATCGCCGCGCTGAAGGGCATCGCCGAAATCCAGAGCCTGCAGGTCAAGGCGCTGGAATCGCAGGCCAAGTCGAATCTGGCGTTCGTCGCCGATTCGCTGGAAGCCCGCGAAGTGCAGGACGTCACCGCGCTGTGGCCGAAGGGCATCGATTTCGCGCGCGACAGCGCCGAAGCGGCCTACGCGACCAGCCAGGAAATCCTGGGCATCGCGCAGAAGACCGCCGAGCAGTTCGGTGACCTGACCCGCAACAGCCTGAAGGCGGCCAACGACGCCGCTGCCGCGCCCGCCAAGAAGGCGCGCTGATCCCGAGAGGGATCGAGAAGAGACCTCCCGCGAGGTATCGAAGAAAGTACGCGCGGCCGAGATCCCCCTCCCTCCGCCAGCGCGACTCCGGCCGGACGGCGCAAGCCGTCCGGTTTTTTATGCGTCACGAAATGCGATGCAGCGGCACCGACCGCGTGCCAGCACGACAGGGGCTCTGTCTGATCATCGCAGGCCGGCGATCGTCCATTTCCGCGGCGTGTCGTTGTCTCCGGCACCGCACCGGTCCGCTGCGCCCATCGGTTTTTCCTTCAAGTCGCGCGGCGCGCGCCACGCGGCATGGCTCTCGTGAAACGGTGGAATCGTGCGCGCGAGGCCAGCGAGCTTGTGCAGGAAAGCGTTCATGTCGCCCTCTCCATGCTTGAGTGAACGTCCATGCTACGCAACCCGCAGCCCGCCATGTAGCGACGTTTTTGCAAGGTGGTGTTGAAATCACTTCAACCCTGATCCGCGCTGGAACCTCGAAGTCCGGCATCTTCGGCGCGGGAGGTCACGCCGGCACGGAGACAAGACCGCAGGACCGCAGGGGCATTCGCCCTCAGCGAAGCGCTTCGGATGAGCTTTGCGCTCGCGCGAGAAAAGCCATGGCGGCGGGCAGGTCGACCGGCCTCGAAAAATAGAAGCCCTGCCCGAATTCACAGCCGATCGCGCGCAATTGCGACACCTGTTCGGCGTCTTCCGGTCCCTCGGCGATCACGTCCATGCCGAGGTTGTGCGCCAGGCTCATGATGGTGCGCACGATCTGCAGGCTTTCCCCGTTGCGGGCCATCGCGCTGACAAAAGAGCGGTCGATCTTCAGCACGTCCAGCGGCAGCGAGTGGAGGTAACTCAACGACGAATAACCCGTTCCGAAATCGTCGATGCTCACCCGCACGCCGATCTCCTTCAGTTCCCGCAGCACTGCCGCCACGCGATCCATGTCGCCGATCATCGCGCTTTCCGTGATTTCCAGACGCAGGCGGTGCGGGTCGATGCCGACTTCCGCGACGATGGTCCGGATTTGCGCGGCAAGGTCGGGCTGCGCGAACTGGCGCGGCGAGACATTCACGCTGATCGAGAGGGCCTGTTCTCCGGGCGAGGACTCCTGCAGCATGCGCGCCGCGCGGCAGGCTTCGCGCAGTACCCAGACACCGAGGAACACGATCAGCCCGGTGTCTTCCATCGTTTCGATGAATCCGCCGGGCGGCACCAACTCCCCGTCGGGTTTCTGCCAGCGCACCAGCGCCTCGAAGCCCGCGACTTCGCCGGTGCGCAGCGACACGATCGGCTGGTAGTGGAGCACGAACTCCTCGTTCTGGAGCGCGTGGCGCAGATCGGTCTCGAGCGCCAGCCGCTTCATCGCAGCCTGATGCATCTCCCGGTCGAACAGCTCCCAGCGGGCCTTGCCGAGCGCCTTGGCGCGGTACATCGCGAGATCGGCATCGCGCAGGATCGCGTCGGCGCTTTCGTATCCCGACGCACTCGAGGCGATGCCGATGCTGGCGCTGGTGTAGACCTCCTGCCCGTCGATCGCGAAGGGCTGGCGCAGCGCATCCTTCACGCGGTTGGCGACGCGCACCGCGTCACTCGGATCGTTGATGTCCGTCAGGAGGATGGTGAATTCATCGCCGCCCAGCCGCGCCAGCGTGCTGGAACCCGGCATGATCGCATCCGGCCGGGCGACCATGTCCTCGCGCCGCAACGCACCCGTGAGCCGTCCCGCGACCTGGGTGATGAGGCGGTCGCCGGCAAGGTGTCCCAGGCTGTCGTTGACGATCTTGAAACGATCGAGGTCAATGAAGAGCACCGCGAATTGCGCATCGGCCTTGCGCCGCGCATGGGCGATCGACTGGTTGAGCCGTTCCAGAAACAGCGAGCGGTTGGGCAGGCCGGTCAGCGGGTCGTGCGACGCGTCGTGGACCAGGCGATCCTCGGCGCGCTGGCGTTCGATGGCGCGCCCGAGATGAAGCCCGATCTGCGGCATCAGCGCGAGCAATGACTGGTTCGGTTGCAGCGCGCGTTCGGAGAAGAACTCGAATACGGCAACCACCTCTTCGCCGACCTGTACGGGAAAGGCGCAGGCCGTGCTGATGAGGCATTCGCGGGCTTCGGATCGCCTGAGGAAATCTTCGCGATCCGGCACGCCGGTCAGCCATTTCGGCTTGCCGGAGGCGAGCGTCTGGCCCGGCAATCCCTCGCCCGAGGCGAATTCGCGCCCTTCCGTGGCACGAAACGCGCGGGTTGCATCGTCGCGTGCATGCCACAGCGTCATCGACCGCAAGCGGGACTCGCCATCCCGCGACACGACTTCGCAGGCGTGTCCGAGCGGCCAAGCCAGGAAATCGCAGATCCGGGTCAGCGCATACTGGAAGACGTCGCGCACCGATTGCGACAGGTTCGCGGCGGTGGCGATGTCCTGCAGCAGCAGCAGTTCCTGTTCGCGTGCGTAGAGCCTGCGCAGGCCGCGTTCGGACACCGTTTCGGCTTCGCGTCGGGCTGCGCGTTCGCGTTCCAGGCGACGCTTGATGCGCGCGAGTTCGTCCGGGTCGCAGCATTCGATGGGCTCGGACATGCGTAATTCCCGGCGCTCAGTGGACCGTCATGCGCATCAGGCAACGCGGATCGCCGCGGTGCATGCACTCCAGGTGTTCGACCTCGGCATGCTGGTGGTAGTAATCCGCGGCACCTTCGATGAAACCGTGCGCGAGGGCGCAAAGCTTGCGCGGCGACCGGTAGCCGATCAGCAATGCACCATCCTCGTCATCTTCGAAGTCGAAATTGGGGCAGAGGGCGCCCGTGTAGAGCTTGCGCACCTCCGGATGGATGATGGTGTTGAGAGCGAGCACGAACGGCCGGGTCGAGGCGTACGCGGTGAAGAATTCGGGATAGCGTTCGGCGAAGCGCGGCATCGCCTGTCGGCCGAACCAGCGCACCACGTCCGCGGGCGGCATCCCCAGTGCGTCGGCCGCCGCCTTGACCAGCCGCGTCATGTGGTCGTCGGGATAGCTTCCGAGCGAGGTATAGACGCCATTTGACCCCGCCGCGTCCAGCAGGTCATCCCAGACCGCCTCGCCATGATGGGCGACGACGACCTCTTCGAGCACGTTGAAGACGATGCCTTTCATCGGTTTCCCCTGTGTTGCCG
>JBQCGO010000070.1:0-4732 GCA_051955575.1 Burkholderiaceae bacterium | reverse complement strand
GGCGACTTCGACCTGGTGGTCGCGATGTACCACGACCAGGGCCACGGACCGGTGAAGGTGATGGGACTGGAAGCGGGCGTGAACATCACCGTGGGCCTGCCGGTGATCCGCACGTCGGTCGACCACGGCACGGCATTCGACATCGCGGGCAAGGGCATTGCCGACGAGCGCAGCATGCTGGAAGCGCTGCGGCAGGCGATCGATCTCGCGGAGCGGCGGGCGTAGCCGATTTGCCGGCAACGCGCCGGCGAGCCGCTACCCGTGCACCGCCTTCCGGTTCCCGCCCAGGTACGCGGCGCGCACTTCCTCGTTGTCCAGCAGTTCCGACGGCTTGCCCTCGACGATCAGCCTGCCGGTTTCCAGCACGTAGCCGCGGTCGGCCACCGACAGCGCCATGTGCGCGTTCTGCTCGACCAGCAGGATCGTCATGCCGCGGTCGCGGATCTGGCGGATCACCGCGAACAGTTGCTGCACGATGATCGGCGCCAGGCCCAGCGACGGCTCGTCGAGCATCAGCAGTTTCGGCCGCGCCATCAGGCCGCGCGCGACCGCGAGCATCTGCTGCTGGCCGCCGGACAGGCTCCAGCCGAGCGCCTTCGACAGGCGCTTCAGATCGGGGAAGATCGCAAACATCTCGTCGCCGCCGGCCGCCAGTTCGCCCTTCGACACGCCCTGGCGGCTGGAAGCGCCGAGCTGGATGTTTTCCGTCACGGTCAGCCCGGGAAAGACACGCCGTCCCTCCGGCACGTGCGCCACGCCGAGCCGCACGATGGCTTCCGGCGACAGCCGCCGGAGCGGCTTGCCGTCGAAGAAAATCTCGCCGGCGGCGGCCGGCACCAGGCCGGAAATCGTGCGCAGCGTGGTGGTCTTGCCGGCGCCGTTCGCGCCCAGCAGCGTGACGACTTCGCCGGCCTCGACGGCGAACGAGACGCCCTTCAGCGCCTGGACGTTGCCGTAGAAACTCTCGACGTTGCGCAGTTCAAGCAGCGGCATCGGCACTCTCCCCGAGATAGGCCTTGATCACTTCCGGATGGCGCAGCACCTCTTCCGGCGTGCCGTCGGCGATCTTCCTGCCGAAGTTCAGCACCGAGATCCGGTCCGACACCTGCTCGATCAATCCCATGTCGTGCTCAATCAGGAAGATCGTCAGGCCGTGCCCGCGCAGCCGCTTCAGCAGTTCGACCAGCTCCTGCTTCTCGGTCTGGTTCAGGCCGGCGGCGGGCTCGTCCAGCAGCAGCAGCTTCGGATGGCCGGCCAGCGCGCGGGCGATCTCGACCAGCCGCTGATGGCCGTACGGCAGGTTCTTCACGATCACGTTGGCGCGGTCGGCCATGCCGACGAAGCCGAGCGCCGCCAGCGCGCGTTCGCGCAGCGCCGCATGGCCGGCGGGCAGCGGATTGTTCGCGCGCTGCGCGCCGACCATCACGTTTTCCAGCGCGGACAGCGCCGGGAACAGGCGAATGTTCTGGAAGGTGCGGCCGACGCCGTAGCCGGCGCGGATGTGCGGCGTGGTGTGGGTGACGTCGCGGCCGTCGACCAGGATCGCGCCGGAGGTCGCGCGATAGATGCCCGAGAGGATGTTCAGCGTCGTGGTCTTGCCGGAGCCGTTCGGGCCGATCAGCGCGTGCACCGTGCCGCGCGCGACCCGGATGTCGATGCTGTCGACCGCCTTCAGGCCGCCGAAATGCTTGGCGACGTCCTTCAGGTGCAGCATCGGCCCGCCACCCTCGGCCGGCACATCGAGACGCAGCGGCGCGATGCGGTCGGTCACGCTGGCGTCGGGCTTGCGGAACCGGTACCAGAGGTTCTTCGCGATGCCCCACATGCCTTCCGGCATGAACACCATGATCAGGATCACTGCCAGCCCGTAGACCGCGAGGTAGATTTCCTTCAGGAAGCGCAGCCATTCCGGCAGCAGGATCAGCAGCACCGTGCCGAGTACCGAGCCGAACGGCGACTGCGCGCCGCCCAGCAGCGCCATGGTCAGGAAATCGATCGAGGTCTTGAAGCTGAAGTTGTCCGGGCTGACGTAGGCGAAGCCGGCCGCGTACAGCGCGCCGCCGATGCCGGCCAGCGCCGCGCACAGCGTGAACGCGGCGACCTTGGTCATCAGCGTCGGGATGCCGGCGACTTCGGCCGCCATCTCGTTTTCCCGGACCGCGCGCATCGCGCGGCCGAGCCGGGTCTTCGGCAGCCACCAGACCAGCGCGACCATCAGGTACAGCACCGCGGCGCAGAACAGCAGGTAGGCGCGGTCGTCGGCGAGCTGGAAGCCGAACAGCGAGGGCCGCGCGATGCCGGCCACGCCGTCCGGGCCGTGGGTGACGCCCGCCCAATTCACCATCACGAGGTCGAAGATCTCCTGGAAGCTGATCGTGATCATCGCGAGGTAATGGCCGCCGAGCCGCAGCGTGGTCAGGCCGAGCACGAAGCCGGCCACGCCGGCGACCACGATGCCGATCGGCAGCGCGACCCAGAAACTGAGGCCTAAGTCGGTGGTGCACAGCGCCACCGCATACGCCCCCATGCCGAAGAACGCGCCCTGCGCAAGATTGATCTGCCCGGTGTAGCCGAGCACGACCGTCATGCCGAGCACCGCGACGCCGTAGGTCGCGACCTGCATGAAGATGTTGAGGAAATAGCCGTTGACGCTGAAGACGAACGGCAGGATCGGCAGCGCCGCGGCGACGACCAGGAGCGGCAACAAGGCGCCGGGCACGCGCGACGGCGCGCGGTCGCCGGTCCGGCCGATGACGGCGGTGTGGTCGTTCATGCTTTCTCCGAGATTTTTTCGCCGAAGATGCCCTGCGGCCGGAACAGCAGGAACACGAACAGCAGCAGGAACGCGAACGCGTCCTTGTACGGCACCGAAATATAGGTCGCGCCGAAGCTCTCCACCACGCCGAGCAGGAGTCCGCCGACGATCGCGCCGGTCACGTCGCCGAAGCCGCCGATGACGGTCGCCGAGAACGCCTTCAGCGCGATGGTCGAACCCATGCCGATCGACACGAACAGGATCGGCCCGACCAGCACGCCGGCCAGTCCGCCGAGCGTCGCGCTGTAGATGAATGTCAGCGCGATCATCCATGCGACCGGGATGCCGAGCAGGCGCGCCATGTCCTTGTCCTGCGAGGTCGCCTGCAGCTTCTTGCCGAGCAGCGTGTGCTCGAAAAAGAAATACTGGAACGCCACCGCGATCGCGGTCACCGCCATGATGACCAGGTACTGCGTGTCGAGGAACACGCCGCCGACCGAGATGCCGGCCGAACTGAACACTTTCTGCAGCGGCTTCGGCTGCGGGCCGAACACGGCCAGCACCGTGTTCTGCATGAAGATCGACGCACCCAGCGTGCTGATGATCACTGGCAGGAACGAGCGGTTGCGCAGCGGGTAGTAGACGCCGTAGTTGAAGATCACGCCGAACGCGGCCATCAGCAGCAGCGTCAGCACCAGCGCGAGCCAGTACGGCAGATGCAGCATGGTGAGGAAGGTCATCATGCCGAAGGCGCCGAGCATCGCGAAATCGCCCTGCGCGAAATTGACCACGTTGGTCGTGCGGATGATCAGCACGAAACCCAGCGCGACGAGCGAATAGACCGCTCCGATTGCAAGTCCCGAGAACAGAACCTGCAGGTTCAATGCCATCGAATCCATCCTGCGTCTCCTCGGTATGCCTTGTCGCCGCGCGCCGCGCGCCGCCCCGCAAGGAGCGGCGCGCGTACCGCAGCTTATTTCTCCGGACTGAAGTCGACGTGCTTGACGAAGACGATCTTGCCCTTCTCGTTCTTCACGATGTTGTAGCCGTGCAGGCCGTCGCCGTTCTTGTCGATGTTGTAGGTGCCTTCGACGCCCTTGTAGTTCTGGATGCCGTGCAGCGCCTTCTGGATGTCTTCCGGCTTGGTGCTGTTGGCGTTCTTGATGGCCAGCGCCAGCAGGTTCATCGCGTCATACGACCAGGACGAGTACAGGTCCGGCTCCAGGTGGTACTTGTCCTTGTACCGCTTCTCGTAGGCCTGCGCCTCCGGGCTCGAATCGACGGCGAAGTCGGCGATCGAGTAGGTGCCGTAAAGCGCGTCGCCGGCCAGCTTCATCGCGGTGTCGGTCGACACCGACGGCGAGCCGATCCAGGTCACGTTCACGCCGAGCTGGCGCAGCTGCTTGGCGAAGATGCCGACGTCGGTGGAGTTGGCAATGTAGGTCGTCAGCACGTCCGCGCCGGACTGCTTGATCGCCAGCACGATCGGCGTGAAGTCCTGCGAATTGCTGGCGAAGCCCTGCACCGTCACCGGCGTGATGCCCATGCCCTTGAGCGATTCGGTCAGCATGTCCTTGCCGCCGTTGCCGAACGCATCGGTCGAGTGGACGATCGCCCATTTCTTCAACTTCATCGTGTTCACGCCGTAGTCGGCGATGACCTTGGCCGAGTAGCCGTCGTTCGGCCGCGCGCGGAAGATCCACGGGTTGCCCGAGTGGGTCAGGCTGAAGTCGGTGCCGCCGACGACCATCGGCAGTCCGGCCTTCTTCACCGTCGGCGACACCGCCTGGATCTGCGTGCTGCGCACCGAGCCGATCAGCGCGGTCATGTCCTTGCCGCTGGTCAGTTTTGATATCGCCAGCACCGAGCCGGGGTTCGAGCTCTGGTTATCCTCGATCCGCAGTTCGAGCGGCCGGCCGAGCACGCCGCCGGCCTTGTTGATTTCTTCCAGCGCCATCTTCGCGCCGTTGATCTGGT